>DPCD01000137.1:14393-14949 GCA_003516765.1 Clostridiales bacterium
TCCGGCAGAAAGAGGCGCGCTTCTTGCCCTGCTGGCTGATTCTCAACAACATGGAGCATCTGACGCAGGACTTTCCCCGCCTTCTGGACCGGTGCGCCGGAAACGCGCCTGCGCACGCGCTGGACCCGGCGTTTTCCGTGCAGTGGGAGCAGCTGACGGTCTATTTCCTCTGGCGCTATTTTTTGAAGGCAAGCGTCGACGGAAAACTTCTTTCTCAGGTGCAAAGCTGTGTGTTCCACGTCGTCAGCATCGCCGCGCTCTTTTCCGCGCAGGACAGCCGGACGCCTCAAGCGCTGCTTTCACTTGCAGGGCTTTACAGCAAGGAGGTCGAGCACTCGGAGGAGAATCTTCGGCTTCTTCTGCGCGTCTTTGACCGGAAGACGCTTCCGTGGCAGACGCTGCTGCCGCTGCTCCGCTGATTTGCAGCATGATACACAAAACCTGCGGTTTCTCCGCACACAATTTATGAAAAACGTCACTTGCACTTTTCCGGAAATCTGATAAAATGTAGCATGCTACCTAATATACGTAGCATGCTACTTTTTTGGAGGTTTTG
>DPCD01000191.1:0-1046 GCA_003516765.1 Clostridiales bacterium
GCACCACAGATGGTTTTCCACGATAGCGTTTCTCTGAGAAATGGTGAAATTGTTTTTCATGGTCTTTCTCCTTTGTATTTGGGGAGGCAGATGCCTCCATGTGTGTTTTGTCAGGCGGATGCCTTTTTCTGTTCTCTGCGGTTCTGTCTGGCGCGTTCGGCGTCAAACGACGGGGCGGGGATGTAACCATCCAGCGTTTTATAGAGGATAACGGACTGTACGCCGTCAAACACCTCCACGACCTGATGCAGCCCCAGATGCACGTTCAAAATATCCTCCACAGGTGTTGTCCGCGCCTGCTTCTGGAACGCATATGCGTCCAGATCAAGCTGCCGCACCTCGGAGAGCGTGTATCTGGATGCCGTGGGGCCGATCTCCCGTCCGAGAGACTTGCAGAGATTTTCGTGCATGAGCCAGCTTTCCGTGCTGGCAAAATCATAGATGCGCACCATGCTCGGCCGGATGCGCTTCTTGCACCAGTCCGGAACGCGGAGCATCTTGTGCCAGCGCTTTAGTAAGCACGGCTTTTTCTTTTTCGTGCAGTAGGCTTCTCCAAACTGCACCACCACGCCGCCGAGCTGACCGGGGTTTCGGCCTCTGTACTCGAAAACGTGGTTACAGTCTGTGCATACGGGAACCTTGGGTCGGATCTTCATACGACATTCTCCTTACTTTTTATCCATTTGGGCCCGGCAGAGGTCGATCACACGCTGACAGGTATCAATTTCAAATCCACCGATGTGCGTATCCTCCTCTGAGAGCTTTAATTCTCGTGCCAGCCATTGATAGGCTTTTGTCCGGCTGATGTGCATTTTCTGCCAGTAAGCGTCGAACACCTGATGGGCTTCGATGCGCTTGAGCCGCAGAATCTCATTCGCCACATCGCCGAGTGGCCGCGTGGTACCCTTGTGGCAGCCAACGCGGGCATTGCAGTTCTGACACTGATACAGATGTTCGTTCTGCATTCCGAGCCGTTCCGTAGAGCTGCCATAAACATCAGCAGCCGGAACGAGCCGGATGATCCCGCCGCAGTAGCGGCAGATGGT
>DPCD01000191.1:1312-1581 GCA_003516765.1 Clostridiales bacterium
TTCGATTCAATGGCTTTCGGTTCGCGCGCTGCTGTCTGGAAACAGATCAGTTCGTCTGTCTTGAGAAGCAGCGCACCGTGCTGCACGACCTCCAGCATAAGCGTTCCGTTCAGCGCCTTCAGGCATTCCAGAAGCTGCGTCGGGCTGTACCAGTACACGCCCGCAGGCTCGCCGCTCAGCGCGACCACATCCAAGGCAGTCTCCGAAATGCCGTACTCGCTTTCACAACGGACGGTCAGCCGGTTTCCTGCAAAGGACAGGGAAAACCG
>DPCD01000191.1:1825-2526 GCA_003516765.1 Clostridiales bacterium
ACCTGCGACACGGCAAGATATGGCCCTTCCATAATTCGCGCGGCGAACAGGAAATTCTCCTTCCGAAAGACAATGGCTTTCCCGGTCGTACCGACCTGCAGCTTCTCGCGGTTCTCCACCAGCGCCGCCAGCTTTTCCAGCGAAGCGGCAGGCACCAGAAAACTGATATTCCCGCGGCTCTCGCGGTCGCCTTTGGCAGATGCAATGCGGAAGCTGTCTGTGCTGACCGCCTGCAGGCCGTCCGCACCGAAGATCAGGTTCACGCATTTGAGCATCGGTCGGGCAGCCTCCTCGGAAACAGCAAACGCCGTTCGTTTGGTGAGCGACGGGATGCCGCTCACAGGCACGGTTGCCGCCGGGCAGGGAATATCCATGCGCGGGTACTGTTCCGCGTCCATGACGGGAATGGCGTATTCCGCGTTCCCGGAGGAAACAACGAGCTTTCCGCTTTTCACCTGAAACGTCACGCGCTCGCCATCCAGCAGGCGTAGCATCCCGGAAAGAAGCGGGGCTTTGACAACAACACTGCCCTCATTCTCGATCTGTGCGGGGAGCTGCTGCTCCAACGCGATCTCCAGATTCCCGGACGCGACGGTGAGCGTGTCCTGCTCGGCCTGCAAATACGCGCATTGCAGAATTTCGATCGTGGAAACCCTCGGCGCAATGCGTTCGGCGTTCTGCGCTGCGGCAAGCAGTTCTGT
>DPCD01000191.1:2805-8120 GCA_003516765.1 Clostridiales bacterium
CTCAGCTGGTTTTCCACCTGCTGCGTTTTCTTCGTCCGTTTGGCTTTCTGCTGTTCCAGCTGCACCATGGCGGCTTGCAGCTTTTCCTCCTGTTCTGCGGTAAACACACGCTTTGGCGGTTCAATCCTTTCCGGCACGGGCTCCAGCGGCAAAGTTGGTTCCGCAACAACGGGCGGTGTCGGTACCTCACGGTCCGGATTCTCAAACGCCATCTTCTTGAACGCCGCCGCAATATCCTCCACATTGTCGCGGATACCGAGCATCAGCTCCTTTGCCATCTGCGAGGTCATGTCCTGCACGTCGCTCATTGCGGCAAGTCCTTCCTCAGAGAAGTTTCCTTCAATGAGTCCGGCGACCGCCAGCTTCGAGGCCATGAGCTTCAGACATTTCTGCTGCATGGTGTCCTCGTAGTAGAGCATATAGACCTTGACCGCAGGCGCTTTCTGGTTGATACGCCAGCTTCGGCGCGACGCCTGCCGCAGCGTAAAGAGCTTATAACCCATGCTGTAGAACACCAGCGTGGTAAAGGCGTTGAGGTCTAAGCCCGTTTCCACCAGAGATGGATTTACGATCAGCACCTGCATTCCGGCAGCCAGCTTCTTCTGCACCCAGTCCTCACGGTCAGTGGTCTTGATCTTGTCGGTCAGGATCTCCGTGCGATAGCCTTCATCCGTCAGGAGCTTTTTGAGCTTCTGCTGGGAATCCGTGCGCACCCAGCTTGTGTAGATGAGCGTACGCTCCCTGTTCTGGATGGCAGCTCTTACGATCTCCAGCGTCCGCTGTTCCTTTTCTCCGAGCGTATCCGCATCCCCGATGTTCTCAGGTTCGACGATGGGGACATCGCTGTCGGGGTAGAGAATGGGCTTCTGGTCATACGGCTGATCCGGATAGACAGTCAACAGATTCAGATACGCGGAAAGAATCTTCTGTGCTGCGCGGCGGTCTGAACGTAAAACCTGTACAAGCTTATGCTCGATCCGCTTGTACTCCGTCTCTACCGCTTCGTCCATCTCACAGGCAATGGGAATTTCTTCGTAGCTGGGGAGTGCCTTGCCCATGTCGGACAGCGACAAAAACGCCGTTTTTTCCAGCAGGAACCGCGAAAACACCAGCGGCGAAACGCCCGGAAGCTGGCGCGTCCGAACGTTGCTTTTCTGCGATCTGCGCTTTGCGGCATAGTTTTCATCGGCTTCGGTGTAGGTTGTTTCCACAACGCCATACTCGGTATTGAACAGCGCGGGCTTTTCATGCGGCTTTCCGTCCGCCAGCATCAGCTGCGCCGACGTGCGGTAAAGCAGATGAAAAATGCCGGAGCTGTAGCCGTTGATGAGCGTGGCCGTCATGCCGATGACCTTTTTCGCCGTGCCGAACAGCTCTGCCATCGCGTCGCCCTGGCCGCTGTCGTTGTTGTACTCGTGCAGCTCATCCACGATAAGCCCGTCAAGCCTGCCGCGGTACCGCTTCTTGATGTAAGAGCTGAGCGGATACCGCCGGCACGCGCCGCGCGTCGGAAAGTACCCGTCCGGGTTCTCGCGAAGCGTCTGCAAAGCGTCCAGCGCGGCGGGGTTCTTCGTCTTCTGCATGGCATGGACTGCCAGCTTCCGATGCACCCAGCCGTATTCCGGAATTTTGACCCACGGAGAAGGCACGCTTGGATTCACCGCTGTCCACAACGGTTCACCGCAATTCATACATTGATGATTGCGCCGGTTTTCCATGCGGAACGCCTCCGGTTTCGCGGTCACCCAGTCGTATGTATCGTCGCTGCTTGGCAATTCTATGACGGAACCACAGCCGGGGCAGCGGAACGCGCCTTTTCGCGCGTCAAACAGAACCGCCGGGCGGCGCATATAGCCGTCTCTGGCTTTTTCCTTGCTGATGACGGCGTAGATGCTTTTGTCGCCCTGCCGG
Source organism: Clostridiales bacterium (assembly GCA_003516765.1). GTDB lineage: Bacteria > Bacillota > Clostridia > Oscillospirales > Oscillospiraceae > CAG-170. The sequence continues at coordinate 4,717 of DPCD01000191.1, forward strand.
TACTGTGCGTACAGGCTGTCCAACTCCGTAATGCTGCGGACAAGGACGCCCGCGGTATCTGGCAGCGTTTCGGCAAGTTCGCGCACCTACTTCTTTGCGACGTGCGACGGGCAGAGAACGATGTTGAACGTCTTTTTCCGTTTCTGCACCTGATACGCTGCCAGTGCGGTCGCACCGATCTTCGTCTTGCCGCTTCCGCACTCTGCCACAATGAACGCAGACTTTCCCTCCGAGAGCTTGCGCTTGACCGATTCCGCAACAGCAAGCTGCGCCGGATACAGGCTGTAGCCTGCATGTGCACGGATATAGTCGTTGATGCGCAAAATCTCCGGGGAAAGCTGTTCCACGGCGGGATCAAAAAGCGGTTGGAATTGCTCTCGGATACGCTCCGCGACGATCACACCGAACGCGCTTAGGTAGCTGGTGACGGAATGGACGCGGTCAAAGCCGTTGGGATTCTGAACCGTACCGGGAATATGAATGGCACCGGTTTTCAAGCCGTCTTCCAGCACCTTGACGATATTGGCGTCGTCCTTCTTGCACAGCAGCAGCCATGCCTCCAGCCGTTCCCGGATGGAGATGACGCGCAGCGGCTTGAGAAATCTGCGCCGCTGCAATTCGTCCAGAACATAGGCCTGAAACTCCGGGATGAGCGGCACAGCCGTTTTCCGGTCCAGCGCTTCAAACAGTGCCTGTCGGTCTCCGGCCGGGCAAAAAAGGATGCACTTTCTCGGCGGCAGCTCTACATTCGTCTGACCGTCCGCCTGTGCATCTTCGTCCTTTTTTGCCGCAGTGTCCGCATCGTCCAGCGAGAGGATGGTCGCCTCGGCGTAAATTCCGTCGTGGCTCAGATGGCATTCGTACTTCTTTGGTTCGCAGGCGAGCATGGCTGGTTCACCGGCAAATTCCGTTTCCAGCGTCGCGCCGGCGTAGATCGCGTCCGACATGGCGCGCACCATCTCCGGATACCCGCCGAAGCGGATCGCCCGAAGATGCTGCTCGCATCCGTCCGGTTCAAGGACGATCGTGTCCGCATACGCGCTGAGACGGATCTCCTGCTTGGGATTGTAATAGCTGATTGGCATGAGTCTGCTTTTCTCTGGCATTCATAGTTTCACTCCTTTCATCGTTTTTGGACGCAAAAAGACCGTAACTGCCAAGCGGCAATTACGGTCTTACTGGTCCTGTTGTATTTTGGTATTCACTGGCCTGCACACGGAACCGGGGCATACCTGTCCCCAAGCTTTCACCTCCGCCCTTCATCTGCTCCGCCCTGATACTGCTCTGACCTGGAATACAGATTTATTGTAGCGCAGCAGCAGACAGGTGCAAACTTGCGGATTACTCAAGTGTTGTATCGCATAACCGCTTTCTCCGTGCTGCCCGACGAATCCAGCTTGCGGCTCTGCGCTGCTCCGTATCGTCATAATAAGCGATCATGTCCGACGCCGACGCAAGATAGCACAGCTTCTGCGTCAACCCGATCCGTCCTGGCCAGAGCCAGCAGCCCTGCGGGTACAGTGCGTGCAGATAGTCAAGCTCCGGCTCTGCCGGTCTCTCTTTTCGCAGTCCGCATAGGATCACTGTATAGTCCAGCAGCGGATAGTCCTGCTGCAAGCGCCGGATCACGCGGAACGCAAGCCGCTCAAACGGACCGAAATAGCCAAGAACAAACGCGGAAACATGCTCCTGCTCAATCAGCGTACGAAGCCGCAGTTCCAAACGCTCCTCATTCAAATTTCTGATCGTCTGATCTCCAATTAGCGCGCAAATCATAGATGTTTCCCTCCGCTCCCATTTCAACAGAACGATTGTCTGCTTATTATAAAGCACATGCGCCATATATTTCGGCGAATTGCATAATATAATTATATAACGCTCTATAAATAAGTCAATCGCTTTATAGACGAAGCTGAACCAAGACGCCGCAGCTTCTATAATTTTCACAGAAGGGGGCGTTTACTATGAGCAAAGACGAAATCAGCTTCAAAAACCGGGACCGGTTTATCCAGATGGGCATTGCGATCTCCTCCCTGCGGAAGATGCGTGGGATGTCACAGGAACAGTTAGCCGAAAAAGCAAGCATCAGCCGCTCTCATCTGAGCGCGATCGAAGCACCGAATATGGTCCGTGCGTTCTCCATGGAAGCGTTCTTTAACATCGCCGACGCGCTTGATGTAACGCCGGAGGAGCTGATCCAGATCGCATTCTTGCAGGATAAGATTTTGAAAAGAAAAACTTAAAGAAATTTGATTTTGATAAGCAAATTGGCTATACTGAATAGCAGAGTCCAAGCCTCGAAAGGAGCAACTGTCGTGGATCAAATGCAAAACCGCCGGATTGCTGTTGTCAAGGCAGCCGACGCGATCAATGCGATTGAAGGCGTTCCGGTTTCCGATTATGCAAAGACGCTCTCTGCTTGTTGGGCAAAGGGAGGAATCACAGATCAGCAAATGAAAGCTGCACTACTTGTATTCCGTAGGATACTAGGCAAAACACTGCGTAGGTAAACGTAGTAGCAGCATAGCAGCTGCAAATACATCAGTGAATTTATTAGTAAAATTATTGACAAATTAATTTGGCGGTGTTACAATAGAATCACGGAGGTGATCAAAGTGGTCAATATAGCAAGCGCAATTCGGAACACGATCCCCATCTCACTGTTTAACAGAGGGCTTGCCGGAAAGATTTTTGACGAGGTCAAGCAAAGCGGCGCAAAGGTCGTTATGAAGAACAATGCTGCAGAGTGCGTTCTTCTTTCTCCCGAGGAATACATGAGCTTGATCGACGAAGTAAATGATGCCAGACTGCTTACCTTAGCGTCCGAACGCATGGCAAAGGCAGAGCCCACGACGTTTGTTCCGGCGGAGCATCTTTACGATGAGCTTGGTATCACGCAGGATGCTTTGGACGCGGTTGGTGAGGTAGACATCGAATGAACTGGAAGCTGGTGTACCTGCCGGAAGCCGCGAAGGATCTGAAGAACCTTGCCGGAAATCAGCGATTGATGGTCATTAAGGCAATCGGCAAGGTTCTTCAAAATCCGCTGCCTGTAACAGAAGGCGGCTACGGAAAGCCGTTGGGAAATAAGCAGGGTAGTGATTTGACCGGTTTTTTGAAAATCAAACTCCGGGATGCCGGTATCCGTGTCGTATATAAGCTGATCCGAACAGAAACAGAAATGCTGGTCGTTGTCATCGGCGCAAGAGCTGACGATGAGGTTTATGAAACGGCACAGCACCGGTCTAAAAAGAATCATTTATAAAAAACAGCATCACTCGCACGAAATGCGGGTGATGCTGTTTCCGTAATAGCACTAAGATGTAATTCCATGTGCATCAGCGGCCGACGATTTTTCCAAATATCTGCTTCTTCCCCTCATCATACCGCTGGATCACGACCAT
>DPCD01000191.1:8351-9027 GCA_003516765.1 Clostridiales bacterium
ATGACGGTATCGCCGGTTTTGAAATCCGAGTCCTCGTAATGGAACGAGTACCGGCACATGACGACCGCGCCGTCGGAGAGATTGCAGAACACGCCGCCGGCGTATTTTCCCGCGATGGTTGCCCTGCGGCGGCAGCCGACGGGGTGGCGCAGGCTGGCTTCGTCGAAGGGGTTCGGAACGGTCTCCTTGACGGAGATCTCCAAGGTACCGGCCTTACGGTCAAATTGCTTGACCACGCAGGTCAATTCGTCGCCCGGATGATATTGCTCCCGCAGGTCGGGGATGCCGCCCAAACACGATTCATTTAAGCAGACCGTATTAAGGCAGGCATATAATGGCGGGATTGGACTGCGCGACAAATATGGATTCAAAGTAATTCCGCAAAGGTACTCCATACCGTAAAGTTAGGGGTTGACAATAGGCTTTTTATCATATAATATAAATGTGGTAGGATTGGGAGGGCAAGTTGCTCGATGAACTTCGGCATACGCTTACGGCAAGATGAGCTTGCTTATTTTGTTTTATGAAGCCCATAATCAAACTTACTGCCATTGCCGTCTCGTTTTATAACGAGACGGCATTCTTTTATCCATATTCTGATGAAATCCACTTATTTTCCGACGATTTTCCCGAAAATTTGCTTTTTTTCCTCGTCATACCGCTGGATCACGACCAT
>DPCD01000191.1:9230-11111 GCA_003516765.1 Clostridiales bacterium
ATGACGGTATCGCCGGTTTTGAAGTCTGAGTCCTCGTAGTGGAACGAATACCGGCACATGACGACAGCACCATCGGGGAGGTTGCAGAACACGCCTCCGGCGTATTTACCTGCGATACTCGCCCTGCGGCGGCAGCCGATGGGGTGACGCAGACTGGCTTCGTCGAAGGGGTTCGGAACGCTTTCCTTGACGGAGATCTCCAAACTGCCGGTCTTGCGGTCAAACTGCTTGACCACGCAGGTCAATTCGTCGCCCGGATGATATTGCTCCCGCAGGTCGGGGATAGCCGCGTAGCTCATATCGCGCTGCGAAAGATTCACGTCGTAGCCATAGCACTCGACCAGACACCGGCGCGGGCCGACGGCCAGCACATGGCACGGCACACGGCTGCCCGGCTGGTGGAGCGGCTGCGTCGAGAAGAAATAGCGCCGGGATGCCAGCGCCAGACGGCGGGAGCCAATGGCGAAGCCCGCCTCACGATCCACATGCGTAATGACAAAATCGATCTGAGCGCCCGGCATGTTCCGCAGAACGAACGCCGGGCGTTCCTCGTTTGCTGCCCACATTTCCGTTTCCGGGATCAAAATGCGGGCGCGGAACGGCACGATGACCGCACAGTACATCCGCTTGGTCTCGACCTGTCCGGTCTGCGCGCTGCGGACGGTCATGGAATGGGGATCGACGCCAATGATCGTGCCGCGCATGACGCTTCGGCTGCGGAAGGAAGCATAGATCGTGTTCCACTCCTGCCGCTGCTCCGGCGAGAGATCCTGGTCGAGCGCACGGAAGTCCAGATCGTAGAAGGATTTCTTCTCTGGTTCGCTTGGTTCTGGCAGTTCTTCCGCTGCGCTCGATTCTTCTTCGCCGTATGGCTGCACGGGTTCTTCGATTTGCGGCGCCAATCCGGGCCATTCTGCAGGGGTGAGTTCTTCAATGTCGGTGATTTCCGGCTGCACAGTTTCTTCCTGCAGCACTTCGGGTTCGGCTTTCTTTCTGGGCATATGTAGTTCCTCCTGTAATAATTATTTTCTGGCAAAGAATCGGTGTATGCCGTTTTCTTGCCGGATGGCAAAAATAACGGGTCTGGTGTACGAAAACGCTTCTGGTCGGATGCTATCAGGCAGCAAAACGATGATCTTTTCGTCCTGCCGGATTTCACGTTCCGGCGGCGGATCACTGCCAGACACGATGACAAATTGCTTAAAGCTGGGTTCTCCAAGCGAGAAACGGAGAAGGATATGTTTGTCCACGGCATGAAAATCCTCTGGCTGCGCCGCGGACAGCTCCAGCATTACGTCAATGGCTTCAATCCGCTGTGGAATTGCCCATTCTTCGCATTGACTGACGATGTTGTCGGAAATTTGCAGCAGTCCGCCCATCTGCATCTGCCGCACACAGGCATTGGTCACGCGCACGGCGTCGTCAATCGATGAAAAGGCAAACGTCTTTTGCAGCAGCGCGGCAAGCTGCCGCTGCTCCGCGCAGCCGAGCTTTTCCAAGACCGCCAGCAGATATTTTTGCTGTTTCGTCAGCAGCATCAGCCTCGCCCCTTTCCCGGCGGCGAACGCAGCGAATTGAGATACGGATCGACCAGCAGGTCACTCTCCGTTTCCGTTATGCAGTTGTAGATGGTTGACATAACATATTTCGTAGAATCCCTGACCGGCACATTCCGGTTCGCGTGCAGCTTGCTCTCCGCTTCCTGCAAAACGAAATAGTTCAGCCGGTGCAGTCGTGAGCGTACCCGGCTTTGCGGCAGAACAGCCTGCCCGATACGCAGGTTGTCCGAGTAAAACAGCCGCTCAATGGCGTTCTCAAAAACACGCGCCACCTCCGGCTCGAAATACGAAAGCTCACAAGCATCCAGAATGCCCGTGAGCT
>DPCD01000206.1:0-11145 GCA_003516765.1 Clostridiales bacterium
GGGCGGGCGCGTTTTAATTGGAGGTACTATGTCTGAACTGAAAAAAATCCCCGTCATTCTGGACGGCGACCCCGGTCATGACGACGCCATCGGCTGGACCCTGGCGCAGGGCAGCGGTCGATTTGATATTCTTGCTGTGACTTCGTGCAGCGGCAACGTCGGCATCGAAAAGACCACCTACAACGCCCTTCGCGTGTGTACGCTGCTTGGCATCGACGCCCCCATCGCTGAGGGCTGCCCCCATCCTCTGACCAATGACGTGATGAACGCGCCGTCGGTCCACGGAGAATCCGGGCTCGACGGTCCGGCGCTTCCCGAGCCTTCGATGCAGGTTTCTTCCCTTGGCGCGGTCGAGCTGATGGCAAAGGTCCTGCGCGAGTCGCCCGAGCCGGTCACGATCATTCCCACAGGTCCTGAGACCAACGTGGCGGCGCTTTTGCTGGCGCACCCGGAACTGAAGCCGAAGATCAAGCAGATTTCTCTCATGGGCGGCGGCATCGCCTACGGCAACTGGACGCCCGCGGCGGAATTCAACATTCTGGTGGACCCAGAGGCGGCAAAGATCGTCTTCGAGTCCGGCATCCCCATCCTCATGGCAGGTCTCGACGTGACGGAAAAGGCGCTCATCATGCCGGAGGACTTCGAGCGCATCCGCGCGCTGGGAAACCCCGTGAGCGACATTGTCGCGCAGTGGCTGGAGTTCTTCTACAAGTTCCACAAGTCCATCGGCTATGAAGGCGCGCCCATGCACGACCCGTGCGCGGTAATGGCGCTTATTTCTCCGGAGGTCTTTACGATCAAGCCCATGCACGTTGAAATTGAAACGCAGGGCGAATACTGCCGCGGCTGCACGGTGGGTGACCAGCTCGGTCTTTCCGGCAAGGCGCCGAACGCGCAGGTGCTTCTGGACGTCGACCGCAGGGCGTTTGCCGACCGGCTGGTCGAATCGATGAAATTTTATGGGGAGGGCGTGAAATGAAAAAGTTCTCTGTCTGGCTGGACTGCGACGTCGGCGTGGATGACGCCATCGCCATTATGACCGCGCACGCGCTTTCCGAAATCGACCTTCTTGCTATCTCCACCGTGAGCGGCAACGCGCCGCTGTCCGCTACCTTCCCGAACGCGCACCGCATGAATGGACTCATGAAGACCCACTACCCCGTCTATAAGGGCGCAGACCGTCCGCTGCTCGTCGAGCCGCAGTATGCCGCCGCATTTCACGGGGAAAACGGTCTGGGCGACGTGGAGCTTCCGCTGCCCGAAGACGCAGTCATGAACGATACGCCCGCGTGGGACGCGCTGTATGATTGCGCAAAGCAGCATCCGGGAGAACTCCGTCTGATTGCCATCGGACCTCTGACAAACGTCGCCATCGCGCTGACGAAATACCCGGACCTCAAAACCCTTCTTCATACGATTTTAATCATGGGCGGCGCAGCATCTGGCGGCAATGTAACCCCCGCGGCAGAGTTCAACATCTACGCGGACCCCGATGCGGCGCAGATCGTCTTCAAATCGGGCGTTCCGATTGTCATGTGCGGGCTGGATGTGACGCTGCAGGCAGTGCTGACTCCTGCGGACTGGGACGAGCTCGCTGCCACCGGCACACCTGCCGGCGTCTTCACAAAGGCGTGTCTGCAAAAGGCGTGGTCGTTCTTACAGCCCATCGGCTTTGCGGGCGTCGCAATGCACGATACCTGCCCGGTGATGTATCTGGCGCACCCGGAGCTGTTCCGCGCGGAGGAAGCGGGCGTGTATGTGGAAACGCGCGGCTCGATCACACGCGGCAAAACCGTGACCGACCTCTACAGCGACAAGCAGTTCGAGACCAAAAACGCGCGGGTGGTCCTCGGCGTCGACCGTGACCGCTTCATTGCCATCGTCAAAGACTGCATCAAAACAATCTGAACATGCAAAAAGCCTGTCTGCTGATCATCGGCAGACAGGCTCTTTTTTCATTTTACAAAGAGGCGGCAAGCGCCTGTGCCTGCGCGCAGGCTTTTTGCAGGGAGCTTTCAGCGTCGAAGCCGGCAACATTCATGCCGTCGGCGGCGATGCAGTGGTAGCGATCGAAGCCGAAGAACGTGTGAAGCGCGTCCAGATAGCGGCTGCCCATCTCCAGGGGGTCTCCCGTATAGAATCCGCCGCGTGTTGTCAGAAACACCAGATCGGTGCCGCGGCACAGCCCAACGAGTCCCTTTTCATTCGCCCCGAAGGTGATGCCGTCTACGCTCACCTGCTCGATATAAATTTTCAGCAGCGCCGGAAACGCCAGATCCCAGAACGGCGCAGCAATCACAACAAGGTCCGCCTGCGCAAACTGCTTGGCATACCGGAAGCGCGGGTGCGCATAATCGCGGCTTTCCAAAAGCCGCTGCCGCTGGGCAAAGAAGTCGCCCGTGAGCGGCGCGAGATTTTCTTCCGTCAGCACAAGCCGCTCGACCGCGCAGTCTGCCGGTACGGCATGCAGAAATGCTTCCATCAGACGCTTTGTCTGTGACTGCTCTTTTCGGATGCAGCAGTCGATCAAAAGAAGCTTTCTCATGCCTTTTCCCTCTTTTCCAGAAGCGCAAATGCCTCCAGCGCCGTTAGAATTTCCAGCCGCTCGCCTCTTGCCGTGGCGCTCTCGCCGCCTGCGTAGTCTCCAATAGAATCTGCGGTATCCTCGCCGTAGAGGACGACGTTATTGAGAATGGACGCGGTCTTCATGCCGCGGAGCCGCCCAATGGTGAAAAGCGCTGCCGTCTCCATATCCGCGCCCAGAACGCCCTTACCGGACCAGTATGCGCTTTCCTGCTCGTTTTCTTCATGGTAGAAGCTCTCGTGGCTGTGGCAGATGCCTTCGTGCACCACCGCGCCGACACATTTCGCCGCCTCCTTGCAGCAGGCATACAGCGTAAAGTCCGCCACCGCCGGGAAGATTGCGGGCACATATGCCTTCGACGCGCCGTCGTCGCGCACCGCGCCGGAGACCAGAATCAGCTCGCCCAGCCCAATTCCCTTCTGCAGCGCGCCGCACGAGCCGATGCGGATTGCCGCGGTGATACCGATGTTGTGAAGCTCCTCGACCGCGATGCCTGCCGAGCTTCCGCCGATGCCGGTCGACAGCGCCAGCACGTCTACCCCCTTATATCTGCCGCGCAGACTGCGGAACTCGCGGTTATACGCCAGCTCCTGCACGTCCGTAAGCTCCTTTGCAATGCGGTCGAGTCTTGCCGGGTCGCCGGGGAGAATGGCATAGCGGATGCCGAGCATCTCATCGAGACAAATGTGCGCCTGTTTCATAAAGCGTCTTCCTTTCGTTGCGCTGTGCGCGTTTTTTCTTTATTTTACAGGATTTCGCCCGGAAAGTAAATTCCCCCGGCAGATTTCTCTGCCGGGGATGTGATGTATGGGTCAATTGTGCCGCTCTGCCTCCACGTCGATAGCAAGCACGACGCACAGCGCGGTCAGCTCGTCCTTGGGGTCTGCAATTTCCAGCCGGTAGCGGTCGTGAAACGCAGGAAACGCCTTTTCAATCGTTGCCACGGTTCTTCCCGCCTGTATGATGGAAAAGTCCAGATTCCAAAAGCTCTCCGAGACTTCCCAGCCCAGCTGGTCGATGGAATACTGCTGCGTGAAGAACGAAAACTGCCGGTCGAGCCGCACGCTCCCGCCGGGAACCGCCAGCTCATACGCGCACGGAATCGAAAACGGAATGTGCTGCACGAAACAGACCTCACGTCCCTGCATGTCGACCACGACGAGCTTGCGCCCGAACTGGAACAGCTCGCGCTCGACCTGATATTTGACGTTTCCGTCTTCGTCCCAGATATCAAAATGGTCGAGCGAGAACAGTTCCTCCTGCAGATAAAGCGTCATTGCGCCGTCCCCCACTGTCCGCTGAAAATCTGCGCAATCGGAGAATCAGACGAGAGCACCAGCGTCTTGTTGCCGCCCGTGAGCGAGCTTCGCGCCATATCGAGCGCGCGCATGAACTCATAGAAGTCCGCTTCCTCCTGCGTGTCATACGCCTGAGACAAAATGCGCATATACTCCGCCTCGCCCTCGGCTTTGATCCGCTCCGCCTGTGCCTTTGCCTCAGATACGGTAATTTCGACAGATTTGTCCGCCTCGCTGCGGATCTGTTTTGCCTGCGCATCGCCCTCTGCAGCGTAGGACGCAGCGATGTTGCCGCGCTCGGAGATCATGCGCTCATAGACCGCCGCCTTGTTTTCATCGGGAAGATCGATGCGCTTTGTTTCGATGGCAAGGACGGTGAGCCCATAGTCGTCAAAATTCTGCTCGAAGTTTTCCATGATCGCCGCCGCCAGCTCGCCGTCGCGCCCGGAGATGACCGCCTCCTGCTTCATGGAGCTGATAACGGTTTTGAGGCTGTTGTAGACCACGGCGTTGATGCGGCTTTCAGCGTTGGCAACGCTTCCGGAGAGCGTCTGGATGAATTTGAGCGGGTCCGTGATCTTCCAGAGGACAAAGCTGTCTGCCACCATCGACTTTTTATCGGACGTGATGACGTCGCTTGCTGCCAGGTCATAGAGCATCTCCGTTTTGGGGAGCGTGCTTGCCGACTGGACAAAGGGCGTCTTAAAGCTCAGCCCCGGCTGGTCGATAATCTTCACAACGGCGCCGAACTGCTTGATGATCGTGTACTCGTCCGGCTGCGTCACGACAAGGCTTCCCGCCAGAATCACCAGCAGCGCCAGAACAAGAACGACCGGAATGACAATTTTGACCGTCTTTTTCAATTGGACGCACCTCCTTCCGCTGTGCCCGCGTTCACGGTTGCAAACTGCTCCAACGGCAGCGCAGTCTGCACGCCTGTCTGCTCGTCTACGATGTAGAGCTTTACCTCGGGCAAAATCTCCTCCATCGCCTCATAGAACAGCCGCTGCTTGGTGATCAGCGGATAGTTCTGATACTCGGCAAACAGCTCCGTAAAGCGCGCCGCCTGACCTTCCGCTTCATTGATCTTGCTCTCGCGGTACGCCTCTGCCTGCTTGATGATCTGGTCTGCGTCAGCAGACGCCGCAGGCGTTACTTCGTTGGCGTATTTTTTTGCGTTGTTGACTGCCGTATCCGCCGACTGCTTGGCGGTCTCCACGGCGGTGAACGCCTGCTGCACCTCCAGCGTGGGCGGCTCGGCGTCCTGAATGGTCAGATTCGTCAGCTGGATGCCGAGGTCCTCCTGCTCGAGCCGGTTCATGACCTTCTGCTTGATCTCGGACTGAATTTCGCTCTTGCCGGTGGTAATGACACTGTCGACGTTGTAAAGCCCGATGGTGTCTCGGATATAGCTCTGGCAGAGCATCTTCAGAATGCCGACGGGGTCGCTGGAATTGTAGAGATATTTGACCGGGTCCGTCACGCGGTACTCGACGTAAAAGTCGACGTTCACGAAGTTATAGTCATACGTGATCATCAGCGACTCCTCGTCCACCGACTCGTCGCTCCCCGCGCGGTAACCGAGCGGAAAGCCCTGAATGGACTTCGAGACCAGCTGCACCCGCTGCACCAGCGGAATTTTCATCTGTAAGCCCGAAGCGGAGACCGTCGCGGGCTTGCCGAAGGTCGTCAGGACCGCGTACTGGTCCTCCTTGAGTGTATAAAAAGAATCCATCGCCAGCCCCGCTGCAAGCAGGACCACCGGAATCAGCCACAGCAGCTTCCACATGCCGCGCCTTTTGGGTTTCCGGGGCTTCGGCTGCTCGTCGCCGGCATCCGCGCCGGGGTAGTACGAATTGTCGTTGTATTCCATCTCGTTCTCCTTTCGGTTTTGAGGGTTGGACGATCCTCGCCGCTTTTTTGTTCCCATTTCATTTTAGCAGATGTAAGCCCGCTTCGGTAGTGGCATTGCGGGAAAATTTGTGGTATACTCATCTCACGCATTCTGAAACAAAGGAAGTTTTTGAGTATGACATCCAAAGAAATCGGCGAGCTGCGGCGAAGACTTCGCCCGGACCGCACCAATATGACCGCCGTGCGCGGCTTCTATATTTCTTCCGGCGGCGAGGTTCTGTCCTCGTTCCGCCAGTCGGTCGCGCTCATGAGTCAGGAGGACAAGGAGAGCTACCTTGCCATCTTCCGCCGCGTTCTGTCCGGCACGCAGGACAAAAACCTGATCGACCTCAGCTTCAGAACCAGTCAGGTTGCAGATTCCGACGAGCACCGCCTGCTCATGGCGCTGCGCGATTCCGGTCTGGACGACGAGGCTGCGCTCGAAACATTCTGCCAAACCGTCACCGGCGCGCTTTCCTCGGAGGACCACTATCTGATTTTGCTGGCGCACGAGCGCTACGACGTGCCCTTCAAGGCAAAAGACGGCGCGCAGCTGGACGATTCCAGCGAGGTCTTTTCCTACGTTCTGTGCGCCATCTGCCCCGTAAAGCCCGGCAAGGCGGCGCTGCGCTACGATGCAGGCGAAAAGGAATTTCACAACCAGGGCGGCGCCTACACCGTGGGCGCGCCGGAGCTGGGCTTTCTGTTCCCGGCATTCGACGGCAGGCGAACAAATCTTTATAACTGCCTATATTATTCCCGCAGTTTGGAAAACAATCACCCGGAGCTGGTGCAGGCGCTGTTCAAGCTGGACCCGCCCGAGCCTGCGAACGCGCAAAAAGAGTCATTCGGCGAGCTGCTCAGCCAGTCCCTTGAGGATGCGTGCAGCCTGCCGTTGGTGCAGAAAGTCCATGAGCAGCTACGCCAGAACATTGAGGCACATAAAGAATTAAAATCCGACGAACCGCTTGTCGTGAGCCGGCAGGAGGTTTCCGAGGTGCTCTCCGGCTGCGGCGTGGAAGAGACAAAACTTGCGAAATTCAACGTCGAGTTTGACCAGCACTTCGGCGCCGACGCGGCGCTCAGCCCTGCGAACCTGATTGACGCAAAGAAGTTCCAGCTCAAAACACCGGATGTGACCATTCAGGTCAACCCCGAGCGCACCGACCTTGTCCAGACGCGCGTCATCGGCGGCGTCAAGTACCTGCTGATCTGCGCCGACGACGGTGTAGAGGTCAACGGCATCCAGGTCGATCTGGATGAATGACTTCCGTATACAGAAAACCAGCACCTTCTTTTGAAGGTGCTGGTTTTCTATGAAATTACGAAAGCAAAACGGCGTCCGTCTCTTCCTGCTGCCCTGCCAGCGCGGCAAAGCGGTCGAGAAGGTCCTTCTTCGTCAGCTTTTTCTTTTCTTCGCCCGCAATATCGAGGATGATGTGCCCTTCGTTCATCATGATCAGCCGGTTGCCGTGGGCAATGGCGTCTTTCATGTTGTGGGTGATCATGAGCGCCGTCAGACCGTTTTCTTCGACGATCTTATCGGACAGCTCCAGAACCTTTGCTGCCGTCGCCGGGTCGAGCGCTGCGGTGTGCTCGTCAAGCAGCAGCAGCTTCGGCTTCTGCAGCGACGCCATCAGAAGCGTCAGTGCCTGCCGCTGACCGCCGGACAGAAGCCCGACCTTGTCGGTCATGCGCTTTTCCAGCCCCAGCCCCAGCGCGTGCAGCCGGTCATAGTAATCCTCGCGCTCTTGTTTCGTCACGCCCCATTTGAGCGTGCGCTTTTTGCCGCGCCGCAGCGCCAGCGCCAGATTTTCCTCGATCTGCATGTTGGGCGCGGTGCCCATCATGGGATCCTGGAAAACGCGGCCGATGTACTTTGCCCTTTTGTACTCGGGCATGCCGGTGACGTCCTCGCCGTCGATGAGTATGGAGCCTGAATCGACCGGCCACACGCCTGCAACGGCGTTAAGAAGCGTCGATTTGCCTGCGCCGTTGCCGCCGATAACGGTGACGAAGTCGCCGTCGTTGAGGCTGAGGCTGAGGTCTGTCAGCGCGCGCTTTTCGTTTATCGTTCCGGGGTTAAAGGTCTTTGAAACATTCTTTATCTCCAGCATTATGCATCGCTCCTTTCGCTTATTGCCCTCTTCTTAGAGCGTGAAAACGAGCTTTTCGACTGTGCCTTGAGCTGTGGTATCGCAAGGAAGGCGGCAACAATGATGGCCGTGAACAGCTTAAGATCGTTCGGGTCAAGCTTCAGCCAGAGGATGACAACCATGACCGCGTAGTAGACAACGCCGCCGAAGATGATAAAGCAGAGCTTTACGGCAAAGTTGCAGCCCTTGCTGAAGATAGCGTCGCACAGGATCTCGCCGATGACGATCGCAGCAAGGCCGATGACGATGGCGCCGCGGCCCATGCTGACGTCGGCGGTGCCCTGGAACTGGGTCATAAGGCCGCCTGCGAGGGCGACTATGCCGTTTGAGATGCCGAGTCCGATGACCTTCATCGTGCCGATATGGATGCCCTGTGCACGGCTCATTGCCGGGTTGTTGCCGGTTGCGCGCAGTGCGCTGCCCTGCTCGGTGCCGAAGTACCAGTAGGAAAGAGCAACGATTATCGCCGTAAGGACAAGGCCGACCAATATTGCCTGCGGAATATGCAGCGAAGAGACGAGAAATCCGTTTCCGTTCTCCCAGAACATGCCGAACTTCTGCACGCTGGCTGTCTGATTGGCCTTTGTCATGATGCGCAGGTTGATCGAGTACAGCGCAAACTGCGTGAGTATACCGGCAAGGATCGCAGGAATGCCGAGCTTTGTGTGAAGAAAGCCCGTGCACAGACCCGTGAGCACGCCGACAACTATGGCAATCAGCAGCGCTGCCCACGCAGGCATACCGGCAAGCAAGAGCATTACCGTGACCGCGCCGCCGGTTGCGAACGAACCGTCAACGGTCATATCGGGTATATCCAGCAGACGGAAGGTTATGAACACGCCCAGCGCCATAAGTCCCCATATTATGCCCTGCGCAACGGCAGCAGGCATTCTTGATATAAGGTTCGTCACGCTCAGGGCGGACAGATAAACGGACATCGTCATTTTTCAGACCTCATTTCGGTTGGTTAGTTAACAGTTATAATTAATTAGCCGATAGCGGTGTAATCGGAGGGAACCGTGATGCCAAGCTGCTCGCAGATATCTGCGTTGTACTTCTTGACGGGGTTCTGGTAGTACTCGATGGGCATGGTTGAGATATCGCTCTCGCCGGTCAGGATCTTTGCAGCCATCTTGCCGGTGGTAACGCCGAGCTGGTAGTAGTCAATGGAGAGGGTCGCGATGCCGCAGCCGGAAGCAATGCCTTCCTCGCCGGCGATGATGGGGGTCTTCTTGGGCAGAGCAACGTTGCTTATTGCCTCGGCGCAGGAAGCGGCGGTATTATCGGTGGGGATGTAAAGTGCGTCGCACTCATCGCATGCGGTCGCGGTTACGGTTGCGACGTCGTTGGAGTCTGCGAAGGTGTAGACCTTAACGGTAATGCCCTTGTCCTCAAGAGCTGCCTTGACTACGTCTGACTGATATACGGAGTTTGCCTCTGCCGAGCAGTAGAGGATGCCGACGGTCTTTGCATCGGGGAGAAGCTCGGAGAACATTGCTGCCTGCTGATCCAGAGGAGCAAGGTCGGAGGTGCCGGAAACGTTGCCGCCGACGGTGCCGCTGAAGTTTTTAATGTCAAGAGCGACGCCGTACTCTGTAACTGCGGTGCCGAGGATGGGAATTGACTGGGTAGCTGCGGTTGCGGCCTGAAGCGCCGGAGTTGCGTTTGCGAGGATGAGGTCAACGCCGTCGGAAACGAAGCCGTTGCAGATGGTGCCGCAGGTCGGGATATCGTTTGCGGCGTTCTGCTCAACAAACTCGACCTTGTCGCCGAGCTCCTCCTTCAGAGCATCCTTAAAGCCCTGGGTCGCCGCATCGAGTGCCTGGTGCTGCACCAGCTGGCATATGCCGACGGTGTAGGTATCCTTGGCGGTATCGCCGCCGTTATCGCTTCCGCATGCCGCAAAGCTCAGACACATTGCGGCTGCCATTACCAAAGCTGTGATCTTCTTTTTCATAACGTTTTTTCTCCTTTTTGATTTAACGTGCTGAATTTTTAATTAAAAAAACAGGGTGTCGCCGAGCCGGCAACACCCTGAGATTTCCTGCATCAGAAAACCGTACAAGGACATTCGCACCGGTCGGTCGAATTGAGAGCAGCAAAATATCGGCCTGCATAGCAGACCTTAGTAAAGCTGAAATAGGAGGACGCGGACATTTCGCGTCTGCCGGTGCTTATCATATTGCGTGCTTTGCAGATGCTCATTGCCGTATCTCCTTTCTCAAGTTCACCCGGTGGAACCCACCGTGTTTTCATGCTGCAATAATAGCGCTTTAAATGGCAAAAGTCAACCGGCAAATATAACAAAAGCCGCTTAAATTATCCGGCAAAAAACTACATCCGGCACAAATCGTGCCGGATGTACGGGTTTTTGCTGATTTTACTGAGCGCGATAGATAAAGGTTACCGCCTGAGCACGGGTGCAGGTCGCGTTCGGGCTGAACGTAGTCGCTGTGGTTCCGTTGGTTATGCCCTTGGAAACCGCCCATGCGACGGCCTCTGCGCACCATGCGTTTGCCGGAACATCGGTAAACTGAAGCTTCAGGTTCGACGCATCGTCACCGGATGCTCTGTAAAGGAACACAACGATCTGCGCACGGGTGCATACGGCGTTGGGGCTGAAGGTAGTATCCGTCGTGCCCTTGGTGATGCCGTTTTCTACGGCCCACATTATTGCCTTTTCTGATTTTTGTCAGTTAGCATATGCTAACTGCGAGATATACTTGTCTGCGTCCATACGCTTTCGAGTGGGGGGTATCGGCGTATTTCCGCGCTTAGTTAGCGCATGCTAACTAAGGCTCAAAAAATTTTGCATTTGAGTTAGCAGCTGCTAACTGGCTTGCAAAAAAATTTGAATCCCTATCAAGTTTGTATGCATTATAACCGATTGTACGTCCCTTTGCAAGAGGTAATGTACAAAAAATCTTTTTCGAAAAAATTTTTAATTGGGGCTTGACAAGATGAAATACGGTGCTATAATGCAAGCATCAAACCTGTGACGAAGAGTAGTAGTTCCGGGAAGCCGTTGTTAAGAGAATCGTGGGTGGTGAGATCACGGTCGTCGGTGCGGAATGAATGGACTTCGGAGGGCGGCTTGAAAAAGCGTTTGCTTGAGTAGATGCCGACGGGATCCCTCCCGTTATCAATCGGGATGCGTATGATGGTACGCATAAGCGAGCGGACGAATTTTTCGTCAATTTGGGTGGTATCGCAG
>DPCD01000206.1:11341-11621 GCA_003516765.1 Clostridiales bacterium
CAATTTGGGTGGTATCGCAGGAGCGCAGCTCTTGTCCCATTGTTGGGATAGGAGGCTGCTTTTTTTGTTTTTAAAGCAAGCTCCCCTCCATCTGCACCCAAGCTACAAAAACATTTTTGGAGGAAAAAACAATGAAAAACAGCATCATCAAGAAGGCACTCGCGCTCGTTTGCGCACTGGCAATGGTATTCACCCTCTGCGCATGCAGCAGCAATGGCGGCGACAACGGAAGCGGCGACAGCGCAAAGGTCTACAAGGTCGGCATATGCAACTATGTTGA
>DPCD01000095.1:0-1136 GCA_003516765.1 Clostridiales bacterium
GCGCACAAGATCACTGCCGTAATTGATACCCACGCGCAGAGGTGAATTTTCTTCCGCGCTTCCTGTACCGTATCCGAAAGCTGCTTCTTCGTATCGTTCAGAACCTCGGTCAGGGCAAGCTTCGTATTCTCGGTCAGTGCTTTGCAGCCGGAAGAATACCTCTCGTTCAGGCTCCCAGCCTGTTTCTCGAATTTTTCTGCGCTCGTCTGCATTTTGATCAGGGATTCCTGCGCTTCCTCCTGCGTCAGGAGCGTTTTCAGGTTCGCGTCCAGCTGCATCTGCTGCTGAAACAGATCGTGCTGCATTTTGAGCATCGCGCTCCAGTTCCGCTCCGTCACCATCACGCTGGGTTCCAGCCGTTGCGCCTCGTCCATCAGCTTTTTGTGCTGCGTCAACATTTCTTGTGTTGTCATTCTCCGTTCTGTATCCAAACTCCGCCTCCATGTTTTCTTTCAAGTATTTTTCAATATGTAATTTGCTGTCACGGCATTTGCGCCCCTCTGGCGTGGTGTAGGTGATGTTTTTCCGTGTCGGTGACCAATTTGCTGTATAGCCTTCGGCGCGGAGCAGCGCCAGAAATTCCTCGCGGCTGGCGGCATACCGCATACACTCGTCGATCACGCGCATGAGCTCCAGCTTCCAGCTCTCGCCCTTCGCCGCCGGATAATATTCCGCGTTGGACATCCCGCCGGACTGCCGCTGCTCGTTCTTCTGGAATTTTGGAAGTCCGAGTTTCTCGCAGATTTGGTCATTGCGGGCGCGCAGCGCCTGAATCTGCTCGTCTGCCATGTGAAGCTTCTTGCCGGTTTCGAAATTCACGCTGTTGATGATGCAGTGCGAGTGGATGTGTTCGCGGTCGGTGTGGGTGCAGACGAGGACTTCGCAGCCCTCAAAGTATCCGGCAAGCTGCCGCGCCGCTTCGTGCGCTGTGCGCGGGTCAACGTCCGCGCCTTTCGGAAAGCTCTGCACCATGTGGTAGAACTGGACACCGCCGTCCTTGTGGTGCAGAAGCTTCGTGCTGAGGAATTCGTCAAACGCCGTTTCCGGCTGACAGCCAATGCCGCTGACAAGATTCTGACCATCCCAGAACGTTTTTCCGGGTCGCGAGACATACCGCATCACGCTTTTCATGCAGC
>DPCD01000095.1:1263-1877 GCA_003516765.1 Clostridiales bacterium
CGCATCACGCTTTTCATGCAGCCGCGCGTCTGTGTGCCTTTCTTGTAATTCACGAAATGGACGATTGCGATCTCACTGCACCTCCCTCCTGCAACTCCCGCAGGGCAGTGTTGATCTTGGCGAACGCCTGCGTAGCTGCATCCAGATTTGCGAACTGAACCTTGCCCATGTTTGCCAGCACAGCCAGCTGGTTGAGATTGTTTCCAATGGCTTTCTGCTGCCGCAGGACTTCCTTCAGCCCGTCCAGAATCACAATCCGTTTTCCAAGGCAGCAGGTTGTCACATAATCGCTCTGGCTCATGTGCGCCTGCGCCGCTTTCCGGCATATCGTTTCCAAATCCTGCTCAGAGATTCGGATACTGAATTGTTTGTCTTTTTTCATCTTTCCTCCATTTGTAAAAAGTGGGTGTGGGCTTCTGCCCGCAAACAGCATTTGGCAGGGAGCCGGGACACCGGCGACTAGCCAAATGCGATGCTGGCTCCTCCCGAACGGGAGGATTTTTCCCGCCGCGGCAGGGATTTTCTGTGTTGCTCTGGAACCTGCTCGCACACTGGCGCAACGTGGGCTTTTCCCGTTGTGCCGCACACACACTCGCAGCCTGCTCGGAAAGCCG
>DPCD01000095.1:2068-2357 GCA_003516765.1 Clostridiales bacterium
ACAGCGGCGACACGCGCCTCACGTTGCGCTCCGGGCGTTCGACACACCCGCAGGGTCGATAGGGGCGATTTTTTCCACGGTGGGAAGATCGGCACCATCGACCCTTTTCAGGCAGATCAGGCGTTCTCCGTTGCTCTTTCGAAACGAGACTAAAATGCCGTTTTGCCTTAGAGTATCAACGCTTTTTCGGATTTGGTGCGAGAAGCTGTTCGGTGTCCAGCCCTCGCTTCCGGCAGGGTCGATCTTTTCCAACAACGCTTTTGCAGGGGCGCTGATTTCAGACTCTTTT
>DPCD01000095.1:2676-4091 GCA_003516765.1 Clostridiales bacterium
TTCAAAGTCCGGTCCGGGATGTCGCGCCCGGTACAATGCAGAGAAGCGACATTGGCAAGTCGGGAGTGCTTTTGCAGAACAAATGCCGAGTCTGCCGCGCCGCTTAAGCCCGTCGAGCCGGAGATCATGTTCATCGGATCATCGTCATGGAGCTTCCGCAGATGGTGAATCAACAAAATTGCAATGTGCCATTTGTCCGCAAGTTGTTTCAAAAGACCGATATCTTGGTAGTCGTTCGCATACAAATTTCCGTCGCCGCCCGCAGCACGGACACGCTGCAAGGTGTCAATCACAACAAGCTTTGTGGTCGGATGCTCGGTCAAAAATTGCTCGATCTGCTGCTCCAGACCATGTTTGAGCGTGTCCGCCATGATCGCGAAGTGCAGCGTCGGCAGGGCATCTTCCGTCAGGTCAAAGAGCCGCGTCTGGATACGCTGAAACGAATCTTCGAGACTAAGGTACAGAACCTCGCCCTGTACCGTTGTGAAATTCCAGAGCGGCTGCCCCTGCGAAACGCATAAGCACAGCCACAAGGCCAGCCAAGACTTGCCGATTTTCGGTGCGCCTGCGAGAATATGCAAGCCCTCTGGGATGAGTTCGTCGACGAGAAACGACGTTGGATCATATGTCCTGTTTTGCAAGTCTTCCGCTGTGATGGTGTGTAGTTTATTCATACTGTCACCTCCTTTCGATATTGTTGCTGCGATTTTTATTTTCGATTTCCCGCACCGATATCGTAACATAAGGATTGACTTTTGAAAATAGGTAATGTATCATTTCAATAGATACACTATATCGATGCAAATACATTCTCTAATGAGGAAACAGCTTATGGGCGTTTTAGGAAAAGACTTATTTGATTTCCATCGGCCGCAGACAAACACCAAAGTCGAATTTGGTGCATCCGCCTATTGGGTAGAGGATAGAACGATGCCGCAGCCGTATGGAGCGGTGCTGACGGAAATACTGAACCTTGATGTCGCACCTTTTCAGGAATTGCTGAATCAGCTGAACACAGCCGTTCAAGAAAAAAGTGATAATGTCCTGCGTGCTTACATGGACATGAAGAAGGGACTGGCTTCTCTGCCGCTCTACCGGCTGTATCTGGAGGACTTTCGCGTCTTTGGCGATATGCCGGTCGAGGCGTTTGCGGTCGGAGAAGCACAGGATGCTTTTGCGGAGTTCGTGATGCAGGAAGATCATGATCTGCCCGCATTCATGCAGCAGCAGATCGACGATATTCGTTTGATTCAGGAACGGTATGCGTGGTTCCTCGATGGTGTTTTTGCGGGCGCGGTATTTGAAAAGAAAAAGGGCCAGAAGAAAATTCCTCTGGCACCGATGATCTGTTCGCGCGGATATGGAGCTTTTATCAGCGGTGTCAGTCTCGGCGAAAACCCTGAGACAGACGCGCC
>DPCD01000089.1:0-188 GCA_003516765.1 Clostridiales bacterium
CTGCGACAGGAGTCCTCCGCCGTCGGTAATGACCGTATCGTAGCCGTCCGGCAGCCGCCGGATAAAGCCGTCTGCGTGGCATGCCTGCGCCGCCGCAACGATCTCGTCTTGCGTCGCATCCGGCTTTCCGAGCGCGATGTTTTCCCGCACCGTGCCGGTCTTGATCCACGTATCCTGCAGCACCATGC
>DPCD01000089.1:404-4476 GCA_003516765.1 Clostridiales bacterium
GTATCCTGCAGCACCATGCCGAAATTCTGCCGCAGGCTTCTGCGCGTGAGGTTCGTGATTTTCTCGCCGGAGACGCGGATTTCGCCTCCGTTCACATCGTAAAACCGCATGAGAAGGTTAATCAGCGTCGTCTTGCCGCAGCCCGTCGGACCGACAATTGCCACGCGCTCGCCAGGCTGCACGGAAACGTTGAGAGTTTCAATCAGCGGTCGGTCCGGCACATAGCGGAAGCTGACGTTCTCCAGCGCCACACGCCCGTCGGCATGGTCCAGTGTCATCGCGTCCGGCGCGTCCGCCGTCTCCGACGGCTCGTCGATCAGCTCAAACACGCGCCCCGCGCATGCCATCGCGTTCTGCAGCTCGGTCACGACGCCGGAAATGTCGTTGAAGGGCTTTGCGTACTGGTTGGCATAGCTGAGGAAGACGGAAAGACCGCCCACTGTGATGCCGCCTGTCACCGCGACCAGCGCGCCCGTGAGCGCCACGCAGGCATAGACGATGCTGTTGACAAAGCGCGTGACCGGATTTGTCAGCGAGGAAAAAAACGTCGCGCGCAGGGTGTATTTTTTGAGTCTGCCGTTAATTTCGTCAAATGCCTCAACCGCCTGCCGCTCGCGCGAAAATGCCTGCACGACCCGCTCGCCATCCAGCATCTCGCCGACCAGCGCCGTCTGTTCACCGAGCGTCTTCGACTGAAGCTTGAACATATCATACGTTCTTGTCGCGATGAACTTTGCTGCGAACAAAGACAGCGGCGTCAGTACCACCACGACCAGCGTGATGCGCCAATCGAGGCTCAACATAAATCCGAGCGTCCCGGCAATCGTCAGGACACCGGTAAAAAGCTGCGTGAAGCCCAGAAGAAGACCGTCTGCAAACTGCTCGGTGTCGGAGATCATACGGCTGACAATCTCGCCCGACGGGTGCGCATCCAGATAGGACAGCGGCAGCGTCTGCAGATGTGCGAACGCCTTCTGGCGCACCTCGCGCGTCACGCAGAAGGTGATCTTGTTGTTGATGATGTTCATCAGCCACTGGCTCAGCGCCACAACCGCCGCCGTCGCGGCGATCTGCATGCCGATTCGCCCGAGCGCGCCGAAATCGACCTGCCCCGGTCCGACAATCTCGTCGATTGCCCGACCGACCAGAATCGGCACGAACAGCGTTCCTGCCACACTCGCAAGCGCCAGCAGGAAGCTCAGCACCACCAGATGCTTCTGCCCTTCGAGTTCTCCGAGCACCCGCCGGAGCGTTTTTGCCGAGGAGGAATTCCGGTTCATCTTGCATCCTCCTTCTTGAACTGAGACTCATAAATCTCGCGATAGACCTCGCAGGTTTCCAGCAGCTCGTCGTGCGTGCCCTTGCCGGCAAGACGCCCGTCGTCCAGCACCAGAATTTCGTCTGCAAAGCGAATCGACGCCGTGCGCTGGGAAATGATCACAACCGCCGGATGCCACGGCAGCTCCCGCAGCGCCCGCCGCAGTGCGGCGTCCGTGGCAAAGTCGAGCGCCGACGCGCTGTCGTCCAGAATCAGAAGCTCTGGGCGTCTTACCAGCGCACGCGCAATGGTAAGCCTCTGCCGCTGCCCGCCGGAAAAATTCCTGCCGCCGGTCTCTACCGGATCGTCGAGTCCCTTCGGCTTTCCCTCGACCACCTCCAGCGCCTGCGCCGCGCGAAGCGCCTCATAAAGCTCCTCGTCCGGCGCGTTTTCATTGCCCCAGAGAAGGTTGTCGCGGATGGTTCCGAGGAACAAAAGCGCCTTCTGCGGCACCAACCCAATTTTCCCGCGCAGCGTTTGCAGCGGATAGTCTTTCACATCGCATCCATCGACCTTCACCGCACCGGCGGATACGTCATAAAAGCGCGGAATGAGGCTGATAAGCGTCGACTTGCCCGAGCCGGTGCCGCCGATGATGCCAAGCGTTTTCCCATGCCCGAGCGCAAATGAAATATCGCTCAGCGCCGGCGCGCCGCCGGTAGGATAGGTAAACGTGACGCCGTCAAACTCGACTGCGGGCGCGTCCTTTTTTTCCTGCGGGTCCTGCTCCGGCACAGACAGGCTGCTTTCCAGCGCCAGCACCGACGCCACCCGCTTTGCGCTTGCCGTCGCCTTCGTCATGCTCAGAATCAGGCTTGCCATCTTGATCAGCTCGACGAGAATCTGCGACATGTAATTGTAAAGCGCCATCACCTGACCCTGTGTCAGAATGCCCTTGTCCACCTGCCCCGCGCCCGTGCGCAGAACGGCAATAATCGCAAGGTTGATCATCACGTAGGTCACGGGGTTCAGAAGCGCCGAAATTTTGCCGACAAACAGCTGCGAGGATAGCAGCGCCCCGCTCTTTTCCTCGAAGCTCTCGACTTCCTGCCGCTCTTTTCCGAACGCGCGGATCACGCGCACACCGGCAAGATTCTCCTTTGCCGCGCCGAGCACGCCGTCCAACCGTCCCTGCACGCGCCGGTAGAGCGGAATGCAGCTGAACATGATGGCAAAGACCACCGCGAACAGAAGCGGAATGATCACCGCGAAGACCCAGGCGGATTTCACATCGATCGTAAACGCCATGATCATCGCACCGAATACCACAAACGGAGACCGCAGCAAAAGCCGCAGCGCAAGGTTGAGTCCCGTCTGCACCTGATTCATGTCGCTCGTCATGCGTGTCATAAGCGTCGACGTGCCGAGCTTGTCAAGTTCTGCGTAGGAAAGGCTCTGCACCTTCCCGAACAATGCGTGCCGCACGCTTGCCGTAAAGCCGATGGCGGCCTTCGCCGCAAAATACTGCGCGGTCACGGAGCTGGCAAGCCCCAGAAGCCCCAGCCCGATCAGAAGCAGACACCGCCGGAGCAGATACCCGCTGTCGCCGGAGGCAATGCCGGTGTCGATAATGTCTGCCACAACCAGCGGCACAAACAGCTCCAGAAGCGCTTCCAGGAGCTTGAAGAGCGGTCCTAAGATGCTTTGCAGCGTATAGGGCTTGAGGTAAGCACCCAATCGTTTCATTCTGCTTTTCTCATCTCTTTCTAGTTGTTTTCAAATGCAAACGCGCCGCTTTTTTCCAGCTCCTGCGCAATCACGTCCCCGATGGGAGATTTCATGGAGTTGGAAAGCCCGGTCTCGCGCAGCGCGTCGGTGAGGTAGTATTCCTCGTCCGACATGCCTGCCACGCGCAGATACGTGTCCATTGCCTCGTTGGGGGTTTCGACCGACTGCACATAAAGCTCCAGCGCCGGAATTGCCGAAACGGCGTAGCTGATATAGTAAAGCGGCTGCTGGAAATTATGAATCACATCCGCCCATTCGTATTCATACCCGTCATAGATCTCAAAGCCGTAGCTCTCATAGACCTCGCGGAAAATTTCAAGCAGGCGCTCTTCAGACAGTTCCGGTTCCAGATAAACGCGCTGCTGGAACTCGTCATACATCGCGCCCGTGACCACGCTGTAGACAAGGTTCAGAAGCGTCTCGCCGCGCAGAACCTGCGCGCTGGTTCCGAACAGGTCGTCATAGAACTGCAGGAACATGACCTCCATGCCCTGCGACTGCAGTTCGCTCAGATCATAGTCCGTCACGCCGTAAAGCGGGTCCGAGCCGTGATAATACCCTGCCACCCAGTGCCCGAACTCGTGGAACATGTCCGTGTAGTCCGTATACGATCCGTCGGGGCAGTTGAAAATGAACGGCGCGTCGAAGCTGTAAAGATACGTCGTATAGCCGGTGGAAAGCTTCTTGCGGTCGTAGGAAATGTCGTAGAGTTGATGGTCCAGCAAATACTCCGCCGCCTCGCGGATTTCCGGGCTCATGCGCGACGCGCCGTAGGAAAGCGCCTGCACGATCCTGTCTTCCGTACATTCCTCCGCGCCCAGATCACCCTTCCAGAGCGCCTGCGTCAGGCTGTCGGTGTATTTTTGCAGCAGCGGTGCAAAATCCTCCTTTGCCGTCTTCCAGATCTTCTGCGCGTCCGTGGGCGTATAGTCGCGCGAATAGAACGTGCTGTAGGCATACTCCGAGTAGTTCGCCGCACCGGCAAGCTCCGCCATCTGTGCGCGCACGGAAACGAGCTGCAGATAA
>DPCD01000089.1:4692-6641 GCA_003516765.1 Clostridiales bacterium
GAAACGAGCTGCAGATAAATCTCCGTCAGCCGTTCGTAGTCAACCTCGTCCTGCGACGAGCAGAGCGCGTACTGCGAAACCAGCTGCGCCTCCTGATTGGTCAGGTACAGACTCTGCGCGGAGCTTTCGGCGTCATAGCCTCTGAAATATTCAATCTGCCACGCGGCAAATTCCTTGTCAAGCATCCCCGCGTGATCCCCCGAGGCAATCTCGCAGAGCGTCCGGTCGTACAAATCCATCGCGTCGTAGTACGCCTGCACCTGATTGTCCGCGCGCGTGCTGCGCGCTTCATCGGTTGCGTCGCGGTCGCTCTCGATTTCCAGAAGCGTCCCCGCCGTGTTGATCCGGGTAAGCATCTGCTCGGCTTCTACGCACGCGCGGTGAAACGCCTCCCGGCTTTCTGCCTCCGCCGCCCGTGTGAGCGCCTGCGCGTAAGGTGTAAATTCATCAAGGGAAATCTCTCCGAGCACCATCTCGTCAAAGGAAAGCGCTTCGCGCGCCAGCGGCGTGAAATAGCCGTCTCCCGCCAGCGTCTCAATTGCTTCTTCCCGTGCAGGAAGACCCACTTCGCTTGTCTGAAGCTCTTCCTCCGGCGCCGTCTCGCCCTTTTGGACCGTCGGCACCGGCAGGCAGCCGCACAGCCCCAAAAGAAAGCTCAACACCAGCACCAGCGCCAGCATTCTTGTTCTGATCTTCATGGTATTTCTCTCCATCGTCCGCCCTCTTGTTTGTCTTTTCAAGCTCTCGTATTATATGCCATTTTCCGCGCTCTGTCCATCCGGAAAAGCATATAAAAACGCGAAAACGCGCGGAAGACTGTCTTCCGCGCATGAAGCTTTCCTGATTTTCTATCCAAGTCCCGTCCAGCGCTCGTGCGCGCCGGTTTTTTCCGCCGTGTGGTCGATTGCCGCCTCCTGCAGCGCCAGAAAATACGGTGCCGCCGTGTCCAGATTGTCGGAGAACAGTGGCATCCCGACCAGTAAATCCAAAAGGCTTTCTGGCTCGCGCCCCAGAATCCGGTTCAATAGCGCCGCCAGCTCGCCTCTGGTAAAGGGCTGCTCGCGGGAAAATTCGGTTCCGTGCAGCCCCATGACCCAGCCGTTGCCCGCTTCGAACGTCACCTCCTGCGAAGCCCAGCCGGAGGCAAGCTCCGGCAGCGCGCGCTTTCCCGTCTCCTGCGCACGCACGCGCTCGAAAATAATCGAAAGCTCCTCGCCCGTCACACCGTCGTCCGGTCGAAAGCATCCGTCTGAACCGCCCAGCATCAGCCGCGCGCCTGCCATCGCGCAGATGGCGTCATACGCCCAGTGCCGCGTGGGAACATCCGCGAACACGCTCTCAGTTTCAGACAGTTCCCGTCTTTGATCCAAGTCCATCATCCGGTACAGAATTTCTGCCAGCTCCGCGCGCGTAACCGCCGCGTCCGGTCGGATGCTTCCGTCCGGAAAGCCCTGCAGATACGCCCCGTGAAACGTCTCGCGCGCAAGGCACGTCCCTGTCAGAAGCGCCGTCAGCAGCGCCGCCAGCGCAAGTTTCCGAAAAAATTTCATGTCCTTCCCTCTTTTGCTGCGGAATCTTTCCGCGTCTGATAGCCCATTGTGACATGTGTTCCGGGAAAATGCGGTCGTTTCAGCGCATGCTTTGACCGGTTTTCTCCGCAAGTTCCGGCAAAAACCGCGCACAAAAATTTTACTTGACAAACGCCTACTCAAGTGGTAGAGTTTAGCCATTCAAACCAGTGAAGAAGTGTGAGTAAGCAATCACACCCCTTGCCAAAGAGAGCCGCGGGCGGTGGAAGCGCGGCGCAGGGCGGTTGCCGAATGGGCTTCTGAGGGCAAGCCGAACGGTGTTTCCAGTAGGCAAGCCGGAGCGGGCGCTCCGTTATCAAGAGCCGGTATGTATTGGCATACGCAAAGTGGGCGCTAGCGCGTCAAGCCGGGTGGCACCGC
>DPCD01000089.1:6839-13194 GCA_003516765.1 Clostridiales bacterium
CAAGCCGGGTGGCACCGCAGGAGTTTTCCCCTCCTGTCCCAGCAGTTCGTACTGTAGGGACAGGAGGGTTTTCATTTTGTCCCGCAGATTCAGGTCATCCATTGAAAATTCAAAGAAAGGTGGACGCAAACATGTCTGAACAAATCCCGTACAAAATCTATCTCTCCGAAGCCGAGATGCCCACGGCATGGTACAATCTCCGTGCCGACATGAAAAACAAGCCCGCGCCGCTGCTGAACCCCGGTACTGGCAAGCCTATGACCTTCGACGATCTGCGCCCCGTATTCTGCGACGAGCTGGTCCGTCAGGAGCTGGACAACGACACGCCGTATATCGAAATCCCGGCGGAAATCCGCGATTTTTACAAGATGTACCGCCCCTCGCCGCTGGTCAGAGCCTACTGCCTCGAGAAAAAGCTCGGCACCCCGGCAAAGATCTACTACAAGTTTGAGGGCAACAACACCTCCGGCAGCCATAAATTAAATTCCGCCATCGCCCAGGCGTATTACGCCAAGCAGCAGGGACTCAAGGGCGTCACGACGGAAACCGGCGCCGGTCAGTGGGGCACCGCGCTTTCCATGGCGTGCGCATACCTGGGTCTGGACTGCAAGGTCTACATGGTCAAATGCTCCTACGAGCAGAAGCCCTTCCGCCGCGAGGTCATGCGCACCTACGGCGCGAGCGTCACGCCGTCGCCGTCCAACACGACAAACGTTGGCAGAAAAATTCTGGAGAAGGACCCGAATACCACCGGCTCTCTCGGCTGCGCCATCAGCGAGGCGGTCGAGGCTGCAACGACAACGCCCGGCTACCGCTACGTCCTCGGCAGCGTTCTCAATCAGGTTCTGCTTCACCAGTCGGTCATCGGTCTGGAGGCGAAGGCAGCGCTCGATAAATACGGTGTCAAGCCCGACATCATCATCGGCTGCGCCGGCGGCGGCTCGAACCTCGGCGGTCTGATTGCGCCGTTTATGGGGCAGAAGCTGCGCGGCGAAGAGGACTACCGGATCATTGCCGTCGAGCCCGCGTCCTGCCCGAGCTTCACGCGCGGCAGATTTGCCTACGACTTCTGCGACACCGGCATGGTCTGCCCGCTGGCGAAAATGTACACGCTCGGCTCTGGCTTCATTCCGTCTGCCAACCACGCCGGCGGTCTTCGCTACCACGGCATGAGCTCCACGCTCTCGCAGCTCTACCACGACGGTTTGATGGAGGCGCGCGCAGTTGAGCAGACGAGCGTTTTTGCGGCGGCGGAGTATTTTGCGCGCGTCGAGGGCATCCTCCCCGCGCCCGAGTCCAGCCACGCCATCCGCGCGGCAATCGACGAAGCGCTCAGATGCAAGCAAACCGGTGAGGAAAAGACGATTCTCTTCGGTCTGACCGGCACGGGCTACTTCGATCTCTACGCCTACGAGTCCTACAACAACGGCACCATGACCGACACCATTCCCACCGACGAGCAGCTTCAAAAGAGTTTTGCGGCGCTGCCGAACATCGGCTGATTGCACAGATACAAAAGTTCCCCGCGCAGAAAGGCTCTGCGCGGGGAACTTTTTATGCCTCTACAAACATCCGGAATGCCGTGGGAAGCGCCACATCCGCGCGCCGCCTTTGCGCGTCCGCCCAGACAAATTCCTGTGATTTTCGCCTGCATACCATATAATAGCAGCGCATCCGCCAGATGATGTGCGTGAACACATGCACACGCTCGACGCTTTTCAGTAACTCCGCCGGCTCACATCCGGCAGCCTCCACATAGCCAAGCGCCTGCCCCGCGTCGAGCTTTCCCTCCACGTTCGGAAGCTCCCACAGCCCTGCCAGAAGTCCCCGGCTCTCGCGCTTTCGGACGGCAAGGCAGTCCTCGCAGATCAGATAAAAAACCGTCTTTTCCTCCTCGCGCTTCTGCTTTTTCGCGTCCTTCACTGGATAGGCTTCCCACGTGCCGTGCGCATTTGCAAGGCACAGCTCCTTGATCGGGCAGACGCCGCACCGCGGCGCGCCGTTCGGCGCGCACACCACTGCCCCCAGCTCCATGAGCGCCTGCGTGAGCTTGCCGCGGGGAACCGCTTCATAGAGCGGCAGCAGCGCCTCGCGGCAGGCATTTTTGGTTTTCTGGGCGGTAATGCTTGCGCCGTCCTCCATCACACGCGAAGCAACCCGCAGCACATTTCCGTCCACTGCCGGCGTCGGCAGTTCAAAGCAGATTGAGCAGATTGCCCCTGCCGTATAGTCTCCGATGCCCGGCAGGGCGCGCACCGCCTCATATGTCCGGGGGAATTCTCCCGCGTACTCGTCCATGATCACCCTCGCAGCCTTTTGCAGGTTGCGCACGCGGCTGTAATACCCGAGTCCCTCCCAGAGCTTCGTCAGCCGGTCGGGCGGGCAATCTGCCAGCGCCGCAATCGTCGGAAGCTCGGTCAAAAACCGCGCGTAATAGCCCTTCACTGCCTCGACTCTCGTCTGCTGCAGCATAATTTCCGACAGCCACACATGATAGGGCTCCCGGTCCTGCCGCCAGGGAAGCTCCCGGTGCCCTGCGTCATACCACGCACACAGCTTTTCTTTCAACCCCTCCGGCAGACGCTGCATATTCTTCACGCTCCTTAACCCGTTTCCCCCATTGTAGCCGCCGCCGGCACGCTTGTCAAATGCGCCGTGCGCCGCTATAATAGCTGTGTCCGCAATGATAGATATTTATGATATAGAGGAGAGCCGCGCCCATGAAGCTCAACAGCCGCCGCACCATTCTGACCGGTCTCGCGTTTTTGTCCATCTGCGCCTTCTGGCAGATGTATGACAACGTCATTCCGCTCATTCTGACGAAAACCTTCCACATGAACGAAACGTTCTCCGGCGCCATCATGGCGGCAGACAATGTGCTGGCGCTGTTCCTGCTGCCGTTTTTCGGCGCGCGCTCGGACAAGACGAACACGAAAATCGGCAAGCGCATGCCCTACATTCTCTTTGGCACCGGCTGCGCGGTGATTCTGATGAACCTGCTGCCGCTCATTGACAACAGCTACGCCGCCGCGCCTTCCGGCTTCAAGACGGCAAGCTTTGTCATCGTGCTGGGGCTGCTGCTTATCGCGATGGGAACCTACCGCTCTGCCGCAGTTGCGCTGATGCCGGACCTCACGCCGAAGCCTCTTCGCTCGCGCGCCAACGCCATCATCAACCTCATGGGTGCCGTCGGCGGCATTTTGTATCTCGCAGTCGCCGCCGTTCTGTACTCGCAGAAACGGCTGGACGCCATGGGGCTGACCAAAGCGGACCGGCTGGACTATCAGCCGCTTTTCCTGATCGTCTCGGCAATCATGTTCGTCTCCGTCGGCATTTTGTTCCTCACGATCAAAGAGCCGCGTCTGGCAAAGGAAAGCCAGCAGCTGGAGGCGCAGCACCCGGAGTGGAACCTTGCCGAGACCGACGACGCCGGGACCGAGGTCCTTCCGAAGCCCGTCCGGCGAAGCCTCGGGTTTCTTCTTGCGTCGATTGCCCTGTGGTTCATGGGCTATAACGGCGTGACCACCTGGTTTACGACCTATGTCTCCGCCGTAATGGGGCAGGGACTCGGCGGCGCGTCGACCTGCCTTCTGATTGCAACCGGCGGCGCGATTGTCTCTTATATCCCGATCGGCGCGCTTGCCGCGAAAATCGGCAGAAAGAAAACCATCCAGCTGGGCATTGTGCTGCTTGCCGCCTGCTTTGCTCTGGGCTATGTCCTCACGACCAGCTTTTCCTCCATTAACGCCGTCATGTTCCTCGTCTTCGCGCTCGTGGGGCTTGCGTGGGCGGCAATCAACGTCAACTCGCTGCCGATGGTCGTCGAGATGTGCCGCGGCTCCGACACCGGCAAATTCACCGGCTTTTACTACACCGCCTCCATGGCGGCGCAGGTTGTAACCCCGGTCCTTGCCGGAACGCTCATGCGGAGCATCAGCTACCGGATTCTGTTCCCGTATGCCGCCTTTTTCGTGGCGCTGTCGTTTGTGACGATGTGCTTCGTCCGGCACGGAGACAGCAAGGCGGAGGCAAAGCGCGGGCTTGCCGCGTTCGAAGATTAATCAAAAAAGAAGGCATTTTTATGATCGTACTCTACATTTTATTGCTTCTCTGCGCGCTCTATATTCTTGCGCTGCAGGGCAGACGAAATCACCCGCTGTGGTCCTGCTTCCGCGCGCAGCGCTTTGCCCACCGGGGCTACCATGACAAGCCGCAGATTCCGGAAAACAGCCTTCCCGCTTTCCGCCGCGCCATCGCGCACGGCTGGGGCGCCGAGCTGGACGTGCATCTTTTAAAAGACGGCACGCTTGCCGTATTTCACGATTCAAGCCTCTCGCGCTGCACCGGCGCGCAGGGCATGATCGAAGATCTGACGCTTGCGGAGCTGAAGGCGCTTCGGCTGGAGGGAACGGACGAGCAGATTCCGCTCTTTGACGAGGTGCTGGCGCTGTTTGAAACGGCAACGCCTCTCATTATCGAGCTGAAAAGCGCCAACGGCAATCATTATGCCCTCACAAAGGCAGTCTGCGAGCGGCTGGACACCTACAAGGGCGTCTACTGCATCGAGTCGTTCGATCCCTTCTGCCTGCTGGACCTCAAGAAGCTGCGCCCGGACACCTGCCGCGGGCAGCTGTCGATGAACTTCCTGAAAGACCCCTCCGGTCTTCCGCTTTACAAGCGCTTCATCGCAGGAAACCTCCTTCTGAACTTCCTCACCCGACCGGACTTCGTCGCCTACAAGTATGAAGACCGCGATTGCCTCGCGCCGAAGCTCTGCCGCAGCCTCTGGGGCATTCAGGAGGTCAGCTGGACCATCCGCAGGCGCGAAGACCTGCTGAACGCTGAGCGGGCGCATTCTATTGGCATCTTCGAGCGCTTCGACCCGGATCGGAGCTGAATATTTTCTCGTTTTTCCGAAAAAATATCCCCTGGGGAGGCTTGCGCCCGACCAGAAGATTCCGTACAATAGTACCATCGATGATATCTCTCAAACGGCGCGCCTCCCTTGCAGCGGGGAGACGCGCCGTAAACCCTTCCGCCTTCTTTTGCTTCTGACAGATAACAACCGACTCGGCCGCAAGCGGTCGAGCCGGTTCGTTTTCTTAGGGAAGCTCTGATTAAATCAGCGGCTGTGGACGGCGAGAGATTTTTCGTCAAGACAAGGTTTGAAAAGCGAAGGAATACTGCATGTATTTCTCGTTTTTCAAACCGCCGGATTGGCGGAAAAGATCCGTCGTCCGCGGTCGGGGATTTATTCAGAGGTTCCTTAATAGCCGGGCTTTCCGAGAAGATGGAACATATTTTTCTTATATGCCTCCACACCGGGCTGGTTGAAGGGATTGACGCCGGAGATATAGCCGGACACACCGCAGGCGTACTCGAAGAAGTAAATGAGCGCGCCGACCGTCTGCTCGCAGATTTCCGGCAGCCGGATTTCCGTCACCGGCACGCCGCCGGAGATATGCGCCGCCTTGGTCGCCTGCATCGCCTTTTCGTTGATATAGCTCATCTCGCGACCGGCGAGATAATTGAGACCGTCGAGGTTTTCCTCGTCCGACGGCACGGCGATGGACGTTCTTGCCTTGTCAAAGAAGACGACCGTTTCCTGCAGCATCCGTCTTCCCTCCTGCATATACTGCCCCATCGAGTGAAGGTCCGGTGTCAGGTCAACAGAAGCCGGGAAAATGCCCGTCTGGTCCTTGCCCTCGGACTCGCCGTAGAGCTGCTTCCACCACTCTGCCATAAACCGGAACGACGGCTCGTAGGCAGCGAGAATTTCCACATGCTTGCCGGTGTTCGAGAGCATCTGGCGGTTCATGGCGTACTGCGCCTCGACGCTCTGCACGCCGCCGGCGAGCGCTTCCTCGCGCTGCTCTGCCGCGCCCTGCATCAGCTTTTCAATGTCGATGCCGCTGACCGCGATGGGAAGAAGACCGACCGCCGTCAGAACCGAATATCTGCCGCCGACATTGTCGGGCACGACAAAGGTCTCGTAGCCTTCCTTGGTTGCAAGCGTCTTGAGCGCGCCCTTTGCCTTGTCGGTCGTGGCGTAGATTCGCTCGCGCGCGCCTTCCTTGCCGTACTTCTTTTCCAGCATTTCCTTGAAAATACGGAACGCAATCGCAGGCTCAGTCGTCGTGCCAGACTTCGAGATGACGTTCACAGAGAAATCACGATTGCCGATCATGGCGATGATCTCCGACAGCGCGTCGGAGGAAATGCCGTTGCCCGCAAAATAAATATCGGGCGTCGATTTCTGCAGCATATTATAGTTGGGGCTGCGCAGCAGTTCAATCACCGCGCGCGCGCCGAGATAGCTGCCGCCGATGCCGATGACGACGAGCGCCTTGGAATC
>DPCD01000089.1:13457-13649 GCA_003516765.1 Clostridiales bacterium
CCCAGCCGATGAAATCGCTTCCCGCGCCCGTGCCGTCTTTCAGCATGTCGATGGCGCTCTGCGCCTGCTGCACAAGGCTGCCCTCCGGCAGAAATTCCTTTGCGCCGCTTCTATCAATTCTTACCATAATTATTTCCTCCAAACTCAGGTTTTGCATGTTACTGTGCGTCCCGGTGCAGCATCGCCGCGCCG
>DPCD01000179.1 GCA_003516765.1 Clostridiales bacterium
GTTGCTCTTTGCAGCCAGCTCCAGATAGGCGGCTGCCTCGCAGCGGGGACGGTGCTCTTCACCGCCGGGAAGCGATATGCCCGTCACTTCGTGCAGCTGGCGGTGGGCAGCTATATGCTGCTGTATCTCGGCGTGATCTCCCGCGAGAATATGCAGCTTGAAGGGTTCTGGTACTATCTGTTTCTCGGCGTTTTTGAAGCGGCGACCATCCACTATGCCGTAGCAAAGATATTCGGCCCGCTGCTGTTCGGGCGCGGCTGGTGCGGCTACGCCTGCTGGACGGCGATGGTGCTGGATTTTCTGCCCTACAAGCAGCCGCAGAAGCCGCGAAAGGAAAAGCTGGGCGTTCTTCGCTATGTGATGTTCGCACTGTCGTTGGCATTGGTGTCCGGCTTGTTCCTGATGAAAGTCGCAAATCTGGAGCAGATCATGTTCTGGCTGTTCCTTGCCGGGAACACGCTTTATTACATCGCAGGTATTGCTCTGGCATTTGCGTTCAAGGATAACCGGGCGTTCTGCAAATACCTGTGTCCCATCACGGTGTTCCTCAAGCCGATGAGCTTTTTTTCGCTTCTGCGCGTCCACTGCGACGAGAGCAAATGCGTCCATTGTGGGAAGTGCCTGCGGGTCTGCCCCATGAACGTGGAGGTCAACAAAGAATCCCGCAAGCGGAAAAACGGAACGGAGTGCATCCTCTGCTATGAGTGCACGAAGGCTTGCCCTACAAAAGCGCTGCATTAGACCGCATTCCACGCAAATTCTACCGCCGGGGGATATTTTTTCTCCCGGCTTTGCCGTATGCTCAGAGCATCTTCACCACAGGAGGCGTTCCAAATGAACCAGACAGCCATCGGCGGCTATATCGCGCGTAAGCGCAAGGAGCAGAATCTGACACAGGAGCAGCTGGCGCAGCAGCTCGGCGTGTCCAACAAGACGATCTCAAAATGGGAGAACGGAAAGTGTATGCCGGATTACAGCATCATCCAGAAACTCTGCGACGTAATTCATGTGTCGCTTCCGGAGCTGATGGACGGCGAGGATGCGGCGGAGGACAGTGTGCGCGTCTACGACGATGAACAAATCCTCGACCTGCTGCGCCGCACACAGGAGCTGGAACGGCAGAAGGGCGTCCTCTGCGGCTTTGTCCTCATTGTCCTCGG
Source organism: Clostridiales bacterium (assembly GCA_003516765.1). Classification (GTDB taxonomy): domain Bacteria; phylum Bacillota; class Clostridia; order Oscillospirales; family Oscillospiraceae; genus CAG-170. The sequence goes on from DPCD01000179.1 coordinate 1,161, forward strand.
CATCGCCAGCAGCGCCTTGTCCAGAACCACCGGTGGAACCGATGTGCAGGACTTCCTCTCCAGGATCCTCATGGGTCTGTCCGTTGCAGAAATTCTGGCAGGCATATGGGCCGCCGGAAAGAAGCTCCTGAAACAATAAAAAAACACCGTCTTCTTCGAGCCAACCGTTCGGTTCAAAGAAGGCGGTGCGTTTATTTTGTTTATTGCTTTGGCGCGTCCTCCAGCCCCAGAAGTCACGCCGGGAGCGTGCAGATCAAACGCGCTGACGAACCGGGAGAGGCCGGAGAACATCAGCCAGACCGTAAAGAGAAACGGCAGCGACAACAGCGTGAACCACTGGTTAAAGAGCAGGAACAACGACATGATTACAGTCAGCACGCCGTCAAGCAGCAGCCAGCTGGAGCCGATCAGCACACCGCTCATCCCGGCAAACACCACGATCTCCGTGATGCCTGCCGCCAGCATGAAAATGCCGAGCATCAAGCCCACCGACAGCAGTCTAGTCCTGCCTGCCAAATTCGTCTTGCATCATTTTCTACAAAATGAACATTTCGGACAGAAGCCGTTTTTGACCTATTTTCTGCTGTGCGGTGAGATTTAATCTTTGCGGGAATTATTTTTCTTAAATTTTTCAAAACGCGGGCTGCGATTTTTACATACGCCGTCTAAAATCAGCCCCGTAAGTAAGTCATTTCAAAGCGCGTAATACAGAGAGGAGACTCCAATGAACGCAAAAAAGATCATCAGTGGAATTTTGAGCGCTGCGCTGGCGCTGAGCATGGCGGCCTGTTCCGCCGCTCCGGCTACGACGGAGCAGCCGGCGGCGCAGCCCGCCCAGACGCAGACACAGGCTGCCGCGGAAACGCCGAAGCAGGAAGCTACCGCGCCCGAAGCGCAGCCCGCCGCACAGCAGGAGGAATCCGCGAAGGCTCCCAAGTACGTATTCTTGTTCATCGGCGACGGCATGAGCTACCCGCAGTTCCAGGCTGCGTCCGACTACCTCGGCGCGCTGGCAGACAGCGACTATACGCAGGCACTTCCTAGCAACAGCTATGACGACCGCGCGGGCGCGGTGCTCGATGGCCCCGAGACGCTGAACTTTATGAATTTTGACGTTGCCGGTTCTGCCGTGACCTACGATTCATGCAGCTTCGCCCCGGACTCCGCCTCCACGGCGACCTCCATCGCCACCGGCTACAAGACCTACTCCGGCATGATCAACGTGGACATCACCGGCTCCACACCTTATGAGACGATTGCGGAAAAGCTCCATAGCCAGAAGGACTGGAAGGTCGGCATCATCAGCTCCGTCAACCTCAACCATGCGACCCCTGCCGCGTTCTACGCCCATCAGGCCAGCCGAAACAATTACTATGAGATCGGTGAGGAGCTTGTAAACTCCGGCTTTGAATACTTTGCCGGCGGCGGTCTGAAAAAGGTCACCGGCCCCGACAAGGACAAGACCAGTCTCTATGATCTGGCAGCGGACGCAGGTTACAAGGTCACCTACACGCAAGCCGACGCCGAGGCCGTCACCGCGGCGGATGAAAAGGTCATTCTGATCGACGAGCATCTGGCAGACTCCGATGCCATGGACTACGAAATGGATCGGCAGGACGGCGAATGGGCGCTGGCCGACTATGTCGCAAAGGGTATTGAAGTCCTTGACAACGACACGGGCTTCTTCATGATGTGCGAGGGCGGCAAGATCGACTGGGCGTGCCACGCCAACGACGCTGGCGCGACTGTGACCGATACGCTGGCGCTGGCCGATGCGGTACAGGTCGCCATCGACTTTGCCAAGGAGCACGCGGACGAAACGCTCATCCTTGTGACCGGTGACCATGAAACCGGCGGTCTCACGATCGGCTTTGCCGGTACGGACTATGACACTTACCTCGACAGCCTTGCCAACCAGACTATTTCCTACGCGCAGTTTGACGAGCAGTATGTCGCCGCCTACAAGGAAAACGGTACGAGCTTTGAAGACGCAATGAAGGATGTGGAAAAGCTCTTCGGTCTCAAGCTCTCCGGCGAGGAAACAGACCGTCTGGTGCTGACGGATTATGAGGTACAGCGTCTGCGTACCGCTTTTGATCTGGCAATGTCCGACACGTCATCCGACGATTACACGCAGGAACAGTATGTGCTCTACGGCACCTATAACCCCTTCTCCGTGACTGTTACGCATATCCTGAACAACAAGTCCGGTGTGGACTTCACCAGCTACTCCCATACGGGGCTGCCGGTCGCGGTCTTTGCCGACGGCAATGGCGCGGATGTGTTCACTGGCTACTACGACAACACCGAGATCTACCAGAAGATGGCTTCTCTGGTGGGCGTGCAGTAAGAGAAAACAGACAAAGCAGGGGGCGGGAGTCTCCTGCTTTCTGCATATCAAAAGGTAAAAAGATGAAAAAATTTCAAAACCTGACACGATCAAAAACCTTCTGGCCGGTCATCGCTTCGCTTGCTCTGATGCTGGTTCTGATCTTCCTGCCAACGGGTTATGAGGGTGCGCTTTCCTACCAGAACGCCGACCGCGTCCCCGCGCTGGTTTTATCCACCGACGAGAGCGATATCTACGACACCGGCCTTGTCCGCACCGGCGATCAGCGCTGCCGCGTGCGGATCCTCGGCGGGCAGTTTGCCGGGACGGAAGTCGATGCGGTCAACCGTCTGAGCGGCTCGCTCGCGCAGGACAAGCTGTTTTCCGCCGGAGAAAAAGCCTTTGTTGTGGTGAGCCATAGCGGGGATGCGATCACGACCGTCTACATGACCGACCATTTCCGGCTCGGCAAGGAAGCCGTTCTGGCAGGACTTTTCCTGCTGCTGCTTCTGGTCTTTGCAAGAGGAACGGGCCTGCGCGCCATTTTATCCTTCATCGACACCATCCTTCTCATGTGGAAGGTGCTGGTACCGAGCCTGCTGAACGGATATAACCCCCTCTGGGTCTCGCTGGGGCTTGTTATGGCGCTGACGGCAATGATTTTGATGCTGATTTACGGCTGGGACCGTAGGTTTCTTGCCGCCGTATCCGGCGCGGCACTCGGGATTCTGGTGACGGCTGTGTTGGGCGCGGTGTTTACAGACCTTTTTCAGATCCACGGCGCGGTCATGGAGTCGAGCGAGAGTCTGCTCTATGCCGGGTATCAGCATCTCGATCTGACGAGAATCTTCATCGCGTCCATTTTCCTCGGCTCGTCCGGTGCGGTCATGGATCTGTCGGTCGATATCTGCTCGGCAGTCTATGAAGTCGTACAGAAAAAGCCCGGCATCCGTGCAAGAGAAGCCATCGCCTCCGGCTTTGCAGTCGGCCGTGCGGCCTGCGGCTCGACGACCACGACGCTGCTTCTGGCATATTCGGGCAGTTATATCGCGCTTCTCATGGTTTTTATGGCGCAGGGCACGCCGGTGGAGCTGATGCTGAACTACAAATATGTCGCTGCCGAGATCGTCCATACCATCGTCGGCTCGTTCGGTCTTGTCACGGTCGCGCCACTAACCGCCATCACGAGCGGCTGGCTCCTGACACGCGGAAAAAGGAAGCTATGAAAAAAGAGCCAGTCGCGAAAGCGAAGGACCAACTCATTTATATAATGATTTTGGAATTGTGTTTTTGAGAAGAGAATACCCTTGATAAATCTCATTTCGGCGCACAATCCTGCATTGATTTGCAAAGAAAAACAGCCTTCATGTGGTAGGCGAGTATTAAGACCGAGAGGCAAGCGCATCATCGTTTGCCTCTCGATTTTGACCTCTTATTCGTTTTATGGAACTTGATTTCAGTTATGCTGTATGTTCAGTACGCCGCTGGTCACACCGTCGCGGAAGCGGTAGACGAGCTGCCAGCCGTTCACCGTGTATAGCAAAAAAACCGGCATTTCCAAAAATCTTGGCGCTGGCGGTATTAACCGATCTGTTTGCTTCTTACACCGTTCTCTTCTGAGGATTTTACATATATTTTTCCTGTATGTGGTTTCAGATTTTACGATTTGCAGCTACTATGAAAATTGGATTTTTGTAGTTTCTTGATCCTTTATCGTGGCCGACCCCGGAAAAGAAAGATTTCATCCGTATTCTATGGATGGACAGGAGTGTATAACAGCATGGAGCATGAGATCGTGCGCAGCGTGGCTGCGGCGCAGAAGGACGCGCAGGCCGCCGATGCGCTTGTCCGGCAGTATCTGCCGTTCATCAAGGCGGAAACGGCAAAGTTTTTGAAGCGTATCCCCGTTGAGGGTCAGGACGATGAGCTCGGAATTGCCATGTTTGCCTTCCATGAGGCGGCGATGGCGTATCAAAGCGGCAGAGGTTCTTTCTTGAAGTTAGCAGCCGCCGCCATCCGCAACCGGCTGATCGACTATCAGCGGATGGAGCAGCGCCACGCTGGGCACATCTCTCTGGATCAGACGGTAGACGGAGATGCAGAGGGGCGGACGCTGCTGGAAACCATTGATACCGGACACGATGAGATCGCACACCGGCAGGAGCTTGGCGCGGCGCAGGAGGAGATCATGCAGTTCGCGCGGGAATTAGCGCAGTACGGCCTGAGGCTGACCGACATTGCCGAAAACTGCCCGAAGCAGGAACGGACGCTGGCGGCCTGCCACCGCGTGCTGTCCTGCGCGCGGGAGCATCCTGCCTATTTGGAGCAGCTCACTGCAACCGGAAAGCTCCCCATCGCCGTCCTGTCCGCCGAAAGCGGCGTGGACCGCAAGACCATGGAGCGGCACCGGAAATATCTGGTGGCGCTGCTGCTGGCATTTACCAACGGCTTCGAAATCATCCGCGGTCATCTGCGGCAGATGGCACGCCCTGTGAAAGAGGTGAAGTGAATGGAATATCTGGTGATGGAATGCGGCCTGAGCTATGCGGTGGTTCTGGATCAGGATGGCCGCATTTTGAAGGTCCCGAATCTTGGCTATACCGTAGGCCAATCGCTGAAGGATGTGGTGCTGCTGCCGGAGCGACCGGTAAGACAACAGGTGCTTCACAAGCGCATTGCCCGCTGGAGCGCGTTGGCAGCCTGCCTGTGCCTGCTCCTGCTGGGAAGCTGGGTCTGGCAGTCGCCCATCGGAACGGTGCGAATGCAGATTAACCCCGATGTGCTGTTGAGCGTTAACCGCTTTGACCGGGTTGTGGCGCTGGAAGGGCTGAACGAGGATGGCACAGCCCTGATCGACGGCTACCGCGCTTACGGCCAAGAAATGAAGACTGTTTCCGATGAGCTGGCAGATCGCGCCATGGAGTTGGGTTATCTTTCTGCCGGCGGGCAGATCACGCTGACGGTGGATTCGGAAAAGGGCGACTGGAAAACCGCGGCGGAGGAGCTGCTACTTCTGGAGCTGGAGGTTCACTTTGAGCAGCGCGTCACGGTGACGGTCGATGGCAAACGGCCGTCTGCCGGGCAGGAGTCCTCAGAAGATATCATTATTACGCCCCCCCGGCCAGACGAAGATATCGACGAGAATGACTCTGACGATGATACGCAGGGAAACGGCTCTCATGAAGATGACGATCAGGATGTCGACAGCGAGGATGACGATGGGAGCGATGATCTTGACACGGTCGTCAGCGCCTCGGGAGACACAGAGGACGAGCAGGATAACGCACCGCCCGTTTCCGAAAGCGATGATTCTGACGATGATGGCACACAGGACAGCGACGATAACGACAATCCTGAGCTGCCGGATGATGATGCAGATGACGGCGATTCCGATGATGACAATGAAAACGACGACTAATACTATTTTCTGATTAAATTCTTTCATCAGAAAGGTTCCGCCTTTGGCGTAACCGCTTCCGTGTTTTTGATAAAATCACGGAAGCTCGTCTCATAATGATCTTCATATTAAAAACTTCCATTCCATGAATGAAAGTTTTTAATTGAATATCAGTATAAAAAATATCGAAGGATTTTTCAGCCCGACCCCGGTTTTCAAAATGCCGCTGCGTAATCTATATCCATCAGGCAAACGAAAGCCGACAATAAATGACGATTGGAGAATCCACTATGAAGAAGATGAATTGGAAAAAGTCCCTCACCCTGACCGCCTCTGCCGCACTGGCGCTGTCCCTGCTGGCAGGCTGCGGCGCACAGCCCGCCGAACAGTCTTCGACGGAAAGCAAGGCCGTCGGCACCGTGCTGTTGAGCGTCAACCCCGAGATCGAGGTAGAATATGACAAGAGCGGTTTGGTGCTGGAAATCGAAGGGCTGAACAAGGACGGCAAGACCGTTGTCAAGGATGTGAAGGACTATCAGGGCAAGGACTGCCGCACGGTGGTGAACGAGCTGGTCCGTGAGATCTATGACGACGGCTATTTTGAGAAAACGGTGGACGGACACACCAAGAACATCGTTTTGAAGCTGGAGGAAGGCTCCGTCTATGTGAGCGACGAGTTTTTGCAGGATGTAGCCGACGGTGTCCGTGAGACGGTGCAGGAATGCGGCATCGACGCGAAGACCATGACCGTCAGCGAGGGCGATCTGGACGATGCCGGACACATTGGTCAGAACAAGGCAAAGGAGCTGGTGCTGGCGCAGCTGGGTTTGGAGAGCGCCTCCTTCCGCGACCACGAGTATGAGCTGGATGACGGTGTGTATGAGTTTGAGTTCACCGCGGGCGGCGTGGAGTATGAGTACGAGGTGGACGCCCGCACTGGCAAGGTGCTGGAAGCGGACATCGACGGAAATGACGACTGGGATGACCGCGACGACTGGGACGATCAGAATGAGTTCGACCGCCCCGACGATGACCGCGATGACATCGAGGATGACGACGATCGGAATGACCGCGATGATCAGGACGATAACAACGATGACCGGGACGACCATGATGATCTCGACGATAGAGATGATGACGACGATGACAGAGAGCCTGCCGTTCCTGCTATGGTGAGCGACGATGATGTCGATGATCAGCATGACGACGATGCAGATGACATTGATGACATGGACGATGACCATGACGATGATTTCGATGACGATCAGGATGACGACAGCGATGATGAGCGCGATGACGATCAGGACGACTGAGCCGACGGTTTAGTTGACACTTCGTTCTTTGTAAATGCAGCATAAACTGAATTCAAACCAATGCTGCTGAAGAGCAGATCATGGCAGCACTAAAAATCACGCAGCAAAGCCCATCCCTTAACCGATTTTCCGGTGCAGGGAGGGGCTTCTTTTTCTATCACTCTGCATTCAATGTCTCAGCGACCTCCTGCGCGATGCGCTGACGTTCTTCCTCATTCTCCGCCCGCGCATATCGTTCCAGCGCGGCGTCCCGCAGGTCTGCGGCCTGACGGGACCATACTTCAAACTCGCCCTTGGTCATCAGTCCGCTTCTGATGCGGGCGAAATATTTTTTGTAAGCCCGTTGGTGAACCTTCCAGATATCGTTGTTCTCCACCTTGCTGCGAAAGCTGCTGCTCGCGCCGATCTCACGGCAGGTCTTGCCGTCCTGTCCCGGCGCAGGTCCGGTGCAATAGGCGTAGGTTGCTCCGGGCTTCTGCAAAAACCAGCGCCCACAGTTGGCGCAGCGCTTCGGTACAAATCCCTTTTGCAGCCCCTT
>DPCD01000189.1:0-292 GCA_003516765.1 Clostridiales bacterium
TGCATCCGTGAGGAACTGCCATAGCATTACACGAGCAACGCTTACCGGTGGCGCTGAAACTGCAAGCTGAAAAAGCGGAGATCACAGCTCCCAGCTGAGTCTTCTTAGCCGGGAGCTGTTTTTCGTCTAAATCACAGAAAAAGCGCCGGACGTCCGGAGAAAGACACGGACGTCCGGTGACGCGGAAACAATGCGGTTATCTTGCGCTGGAATCGGATTGCGCGGGAACAAATTCCAGCTTGAGCTTCATCCCCATCCCCGCGGCAAGGCGCTTGAGCGTGCGAAGCGACGG
>DPCD01000189.1:491-889 GCA_003516765.1 Clostridiales bacterium
GTTCCGCTTTCGAGCTTGCTGATGTTTGTCTGGTGAATGCCCGTGACATCCGCCAGCTGCTCCTGCGTCAGATGGTTTTCCTCTCGCCCTTCAATGATGGCACGGACGATCTGTTCCTCCGGCTCCAGGGCATCCCACGGCGCCGCAAACGCCGGCTCCTGTCTCTTTTTCAGCATCGCGTCGTTCAGACTTAGCATCGTGTCAGGGAGCTCCTTTCATCGTTTCGTTTCTTCTTCGCGTGCCGCCGGTTCTTCCAGCAGCCCGGCAAATGCCCGGTACGGGCTTTCGGCACACGAGAAAACAGTCGCCTGCTTCACATGCGCGTCCAGCTGCTTCTTTGCCGCCTCCGCCGGAATGATCGTCCCCGCGCCTGCGACGCAGCCGCCCGGGCACGCCAT
>DPCD01000189.1:1166-10456 GCA_003516765.1 Clostridiales bacterium
CTTCTACTGCCGCAGCGACGCCGCCTGCCGCAGCAAAGCCCCGCCCGAGCCCGGATGCATCATGCAGATCATTCGTGTCGGGCAGCTGCGAAAAATCGATAGCCTTCGCCTCGAAAATGCCCATCAGCTCTTCATAGGTCAGGACGAAATCCACGTCGCTTCGCAGCTCCTGCTGCATCGCTTCGAGCTTTTTTGCCGCACACGGACCAATGAACACGACCTTGCTGCCCGGGTGGGTGTGCTTGACAAGCCTTGCCGTGTAGATCATCGGCGTATAGGTCATAGAAATATTGCCGGATTCGTCGGGAAACAGCCTGCGCGCCATCATGCGCCACGACGGGCAGCACGACGTCGCCAGAAATTTCTGCTGCGCGGGTACTTTTTCGACAAAATCGCGCGCTTCTTCGATCGCGCACACGTCCGCGCCCGCAGCAACCTCGACCACATCGGAAAAGCCGAGCTGCTTCATTGCTGCGACGAATTTCGGCACCGTCACGTTTTTTCCAAACTGCCCCACAAAAGACGGCGCGACGATGGCTATGACAGTGTTTCCTTCCGCAATGGAGCGGACAACCTGAAAAATCTGGCTCTTATCGACAATTGCTCCAAACGGGCAGCTCACAAGGCACTGCCCGCACGAGACGCATCGGTCATAATCAATCCGTGCCTTGCCGTTTTCGTCAAGCCCGATGGCGTCCATGCCGCACGCCGCCTGACAGGGGCGTTCGATGAACGCGATGGCGTGGTAGGAGCAGGCGCTCGCGCACTTGCCGCAGCGGATGCAGATGGTTTCGTCAATAACGCTCTTGCCGTTTGCAAACGAGATTGCCCCCTTGGGGCAGACGCTCTGGCACGACGCCGCGAGGCAGCCCTGACAGATATTGGTCACGCTGTAGCGCTTCGTCGGACAGGCGTGACAGGCATAGGGAATGATATTGACCAGCGGCGGCTCATAATACTGCTCTGCGATGGCGGCGTGATCCATTCCTTCGGTGAGAAGCGTCCGCGTCTGCACGGGCTGAAGCGATAGTCCCATCGCCAGGCGCACGCGCTCGCCCGCGATGGCGCGCTCCAGAAAGACCGACTCCCGGTGTAGGGGGCTGTCGCCGGGGACAATGCGGTATGGGATATCCTCCATCTGGCTGCAATCGCCGGAATATGCCATTCGGGCGACCTCCGCAAAGACGGTTTTTCGGATATCGGTGATCAGGGATGGGATGCCGCGCATAAGAAAAAGACCTCCGGGGCGTAAATAGTTTTGGAGTGCCGGGCGTCCGGTAAGAGGGGTACGGACGCCCGGCGGGAGGATGGGCGGATTGGGACCGCCGTTAGAAAGAGAGGCAGGGATGAAACTATCATCCCACCTGTGCAGGGGTTGCATGCATATAAAAACAAAAATCCGCGCAGCCAGCATGACCGCACGGAAACGAAGCCCTGACCCGGATCGGGAAAGGAACGCAGCATTTCGGTCCCGGTCGTGGCAGGACGCAGGGCAGCTCTCGGAAGACCTGACTTATTCTGACCAAGCAGACATCACAGTGACCGACTCGCGGAGCTTCTCACCCCATTCCACCTGCAAGCACATGGCTTGCGCGAACTACCCGATATTCATTTTTTATTATTATAGCATAGAAGCGCACAATTGCCAATACCATTTTCTAATACTATATGCTGAATTTTGCATAGCTGTATCTGAAAAACGGAATAATATGCGCCGCTTCTTTTCTGCGCCTCGCTCATAGAATGCTGCGTGCATCGCCTCGCTGCTGCAAAATACTTCGCTGGTGCCCATGCAGGAGACGATGCGCCAACCCGATCGCCAGAGCGTGTTCACTCCACCTTCTGCTCCATGAGATACAATCCCGCGCGGGACTGGATGCGTTCGGCGGTGGTCTTTTCGTCAATCGCGCCATCGAGATACGCTGCCATCTCCTCTTCGATGATCTGCTCGATGGGCTCGGTCGGATAGTCGGGCTTTTGCGCATGATCGACGAGCGTATAAAATGTATCAATATCCTCCTGCGTGACTGTTTCCTCTGCCAGAAGCTGCGCAAACTGCTCCTGTAACACCGTATCGCTGACCGGCAGGTAAGGGACAGTCTGCTGATAGGCGCTTGATAGCAGGTAGCTCAAAAACGCCCACGCGCCTGTTTTCTGTTCACTCTGGCTGTTGATGGAAAGCAGACTGCCAAACTCCAGCTGGCAGCCACCATCATAGTCGCTGGGGTACGCATAATACACAGATTGCTTCAGCTCCGGATACAGGTAGCGCTCCGGCTGATAGACGATACGATTACAAGGACGGCTGGTTTTAGTTCACCGCCGAAATTCCCGGAAAATAAGAAAACAGCAGACAAAAAGCGCCCTGCCGCGTGCTGCAAGAGCAAACGGCAGGGCGCTTTGTTTTTGGTCATTTGCGCCGGATTATCGCGCGCCGAGCTTGCTGCATGCTTCGATGATGCAGTCGATACCGAGCAGCAGCAGATAGAAGCCGATGACGAGGTTCATCGACAGGAACGTCACCTGCGGCGTCAGGAGCATCGAAACACCGAGCAGGATGCCGAGAATGTTGACGATCAGCTCGAACACGTAGACCGCCGTACCCGCGATGAAGCGCACGACAGACAGGTGTGTGAGCCTGGAGATGCAGTGCGCGATGAACCAGAGCGGGAAGAACAGCCCGATTGCCCAGCGCCCGGCGCCCGGATGGACCATGAGAACCAGACCTGCCATTACGCCGAGAACGCCCGTGACGAGTGATACCGTCGGGGCAAAGCCGATGTGCCGCTCCATTTTGCAGTAGAACACAATGTCGGCAATGCCGGTTACAAGCGCGGCAACGCCGTAAATCACAATCAGGGTTGTGAGATAATCGACGGGTCTGAAAAAGCTGTAGATGCCAAGCACGGTCAACAAAATGCCGACGATCAGCTCCAGCCAGCCATAGGAAGAACGCTGTCTCATTGTTTTTCCGCCTCCGTTTCCTGCTTCAGAACATGCATGAACTCTTCGCCGGTGATGGTTTCCTTTTCATAGAGGTATTTTGCCAGCGCATCGAGCGCTTTGCGGTTGTCCTTGAGAATCTGAATCGCCTTTTCGTGCTGGCGCTTTACAAGCGAGACGACCATTTTATCGATCTCCTGCTGTGTGGCAGCAGAGCAGGCAAGAGATGTATCGCCGCCGAGATACTGGTTGTTGACGGTTTCCAGCGCGACCATGTCGAACTCCTCACTCATGCCGTAGCGGGTGATCATGGCACGTGCCAGCTTCGTCGCCTGCTCGATATCGTTCGACGCGCCCGTCGTTATTTCGCCGAAGACGACCTCTTCTGCCGCTCTGCCGCCCGTGAAGGTGCAGATCTTGTTTGCCAGCTCGTCTTTCGACATCAGATACTTGTCGCCGGTTTCCACCTGCATCGTGTAGCCGAGCGCGCCGGAGGTTCTGGGAATGATCGTGATTTTCTGAACAGGCGCGGAGTGCGACTGCATCGCGGCGACCAGTGCGTGACCGATCTCGTGGTATGCAACCGTCTTCTTTTCCTGATCGGACAGCACGGCGTTCTTTTTCTGGTAGCCCGCGATGACGACCTCGATGGATTCTTCCAGATCTGCTTCCGTGACCACGGTCCGGTTGTTGCGCACGGCGCGCAGGGCTGCTTCGTTGATCATGTTTGCCAGCTCCGCGCCGGATGCGCCGGACGCCATACGCGCGATCGTGTGGAAATCCACATCGTCGCTCGTTTTGATCTTCTTTGCGTGAACCTTCAAAATTGCCTCGCGCCCGGCAAGATCCGGAAGCTCCACGGGTACGCGCCGGTCGAAGCGTCCGGGGCGCGTGAGCGCCGGGTCCAGAGATTCGGGACGGTTCGTCGCGGCGAGAATGATGACGCCATTGTTATCGTCAAAGCCGTCCATTTCAGTCAGCAGCTGGTTTAAGGTCTGCTCGCGCTCGTCGTTGGAAGATAACTGATTGTCGCGCTTTTTGCCGATGGCGTCGATTTCATCGATGAAGACGATGCAGGGCGCTTTTTCCTTTGCCTGCTTGAATAGATCACGCACCTTGCTTGCACCCATGCCAACGAACATCTCGACGAACTCCGAGCCGGAGATCGAGAAGAACGGCACGTTTGCCTCGCCCGCAACTGCCTTGGCAAGCATCGTTTTGCCGGTTCCCGGAGGACCAACTAACAAAACGCCCTTCGGCATGGATGCACCGACATCGGTGTATTTCTGCGGGTTGTGGAGATAATCGACGATTTCGGCAAGCGATTCCTTCGCCTCGTCCTCGCCCGCAACGTCGTCAAAGCGGATGCCCTTGGTGGACTGCACGTAGATCTTTGCATTTGATTTTCCCATGCCGCCGAACATCAGCGAGTCCTTGCCGCCCATCTGCTCGCGCAGCTTCTTTGCCATATACTGCCCGAGTCCGATGAAAATCAGCATCGGCAGAAGACCGGTGATGAGAAGACTCAGAAGCGGCGAGGTCGACGCATCGACGTCCTTGGAAAATTTCGCACCCGATGCATACAGCCGTTCGGTAAGGTTCGGGTCGTCCATGACGTTTGTCTGATAGACGTTCTTTTCGTCCTTGTCGGTAAAGACGATCTGCTGGTCTTCGACCTGCACCTGCCCGATGTTCTTGCTTTCGGTCATGGACATGAACGTGCCGTAGTCCACCTCCGTGACCTCCTGCTTCAGAAGCAGCGGTGTGATAACGAGATTGAAGACGAGCAGCACCAGAAGCACAACGCCATAGTAATAGATCAGCGGCTTCTTGGGGCTTTTGACTTCCTTCATGTGGGTTCCTCCTTTATGGACTCCGGTCTTTGCCATAGATCATACTTGCAATCTGCAATCTGATACGATATGATAGGCAAAACCGGCAAATTGACAAATTGTGAGGGGATTGTTTGTGAAAAGTGTTGAAATGCAATCGAAGCTCAAGCTGATAGCATCGCTTTGCATTTTCGGGACGATCAGCCTGTTCGTGCGCAACATCGCGCTCGGCTCCGGGCAGCTTGCGCTGTCCAGAGGCTTGCTCGGAACGGTGTTTCTGCTGCTGTTTCTCGCGGTGCGCCGTCAGAAGCCGGATATCCCCGCCATCCGGAAAAACCTTGGCATTCTGCTGCTCTCCGGCGGCATCATGGGGCTGAACTGGGCGCTGCTGTTTGAGGCGTACCGGTACACGACGGTTGCCGTGGCAACGCTCTGCTATTACATGCAGCCGGTATTCCTGACGCTGGCAGCGGTGGTCCTGCTTGGAGAAAAACTGAACCTGAAAAAAGGACTCTGTATTCTTGTCGCGCTCTGCGGCATGATTCTGATCTCAGGCGTCATCGGCGGCAGCATGCCGCAAACGCGGGAGCTGACCGGCATTGCGCTGGGACTCGGCGCCGCTTGCTTCTACGCCTGCGTCATCCTCTGCAACAAAAAGCTCAAGGATATCGGCGCCTACGATAAAACGATTGTCCAGCTGCTCGCTGCGGCGCTCGTGATGGTGCCCTACTGCGCGCTTACGGGCGAGCGCTTCACGGCGGAAACCTTCCAGCCTGTGTCGCTTGCCTGCCTGCTGGTTCTCGGCATGTTCCACACGGGCTTTGCTTACGCCCTGTACTTTGGCAGCATGAAGGCGCTGCGCGCGCAGACGATTGCAATTTTCAGCTACATCGACCCCGTGATTGCAATTATCCTCTCCGTGACCGTCCTGCACGAGCCGTTCAGCATTCTGAGCGCCGTCGGCTCAGTCCTGATTCTCGGCGCGGCATTCGTCAGCGAAAAAACCTGAGAAACCTCGTAGAGTTTTGCGCCCGCAGGCGCAAAATAAAATAGAAATCATTTTATCCGGCGGCTTTGCCGACCGGAAAAATACCTATCGCCTCGCAAGTGTGGAATTTTGCGCCATTGGCGCAAAATGATGCGCGCAGTCGAGGCGTATCCTTTTCCGAAAGGCTTGATTCAAGTCTTTCGGGAGCGAAGTTCCCAGAATGCAACCGCGCTTGCCGCTGCGACGTTGAGAGAATCCACGCCGTGCCCCATGGGGATGCGGACGGTGTAGTCGCAGGCGGCGATAGTAGAGGCGACAAGCCCGTCTCCCTCTGCGCCGAGGACGATGGCAAGCTTCGGAAGATCGGAAAGCCTGCTGTCTCCCAGCGCAATTGAATCGTCGCGCAGCGCCATCGCACAGGTGGAAAAGCCTGCGCGATGCAGAAGCGACCAGTCATCCAGCACAGCCCATGGAATCTGGAACACGGTGCCCATGCTCACGCGCACCGCGCGCCGGGTCAGCGGGTCGCAGCACGTGGAGGTAAGCAGCACTGCGTCCATGCCCAGCGCCGCTGCCGAGCGGAAGATGGCACCGATGTTCGTCGCGTCCACTACATTCTCTAAAACCGCAACGCGCCGCGCACCGTTCAGAACGTCCGCAGGCGCCTTTGGTGAGGGGCGGCGCATCGCGCACAGAACACCCCGCGTGAGCGTATAGCCGGTGAGACCGGCGAGGATATCCCGATCTGCCGTATAGACCGGAATGTCCGGAAAGCGGGCGAGAAGGGGCGCAGCATCGAGCTCTATGTGGCGCTGCTCCATGAGAAACGAGACGGGGGACAGCCCGGCGTCCAGCGCGGTTCGGATGACCTTCGGGCTTTCGGCGATGAAGACGCCCTTTTCCGGCTCCAGCCGATTTCGCAGCTGCGCCTGCGTGAGCCTTGCGTAGACATCCAGCTCGGGCGCGTCCAGAGAGGAAAGAACTTGAATATTTGCCATATACCTGCTCCTGATCCATAGATTAGTTGTATCATACAGGAGTCGCGGATAAAAATCAAGCGTCCTGCCGCTTTGCTTCCTGCTCCAGCGCCGTCATGGATTTGCGGAACTGGTGCGCGAACAAAATGGCGGTAAACGTGACAGCGATCACGTCCGCAACCGGCTCCGCCATATAAACGCCCATGACCTGATTGGAAACAAGCTGCGGCATGAGATAAATGAGAGGAATGAGCAGCACGAACTTGCGGACGACTGCTACAATGATCGAGCAGGGGGCGTTTCCCAGCGAGACGAACGTCATCTGGCAGGCAATCTGGATGCCGAAGAGCACCAGCACGCCGCAGTAGATGCGGAGTGCCTTCGCGGCAAAGACGATAAGGTCTTCATTTGGCGTGAAGATCGAGGCAAAGATCTGCGGGAAGAGCTGGATGCAGCCCCAGAGAACGGTCGAGTAAACCAGAGACGAGGTAAGAAGCAGCCGGAACGCCTGCTTCACGCGGGCGGCATTTTTTGCGCCGTAGTTGTAGCTCAGAACCGGCTGCGCGCCCTGTGCTAAGCCCTGCAGCGGGAGCATCGCAAACTGCATGACGCTCGTCAGGATGGTCATTGCGCCGACCGCGATGTCGCCGCCGTATTTGAGCAGGGAAGTGTTGAAGCAGACGGAAATGACGCTCTCGCTTGCCTGCATGATGAAAGAGGCTGCGCCCAGCGCCACGCAGGGAAGAAAATACTGCGCCCGCAGGCGGATATTTTCGTTTCTGAGCCGCAGCAGCGTCTTTTTCCCGCGCAGGAACGTGCAGACCCAGACGCACGACACGCCCTGTGAAAGAATGGTCGCCAGAGCGGCGCCCTTGACGCCCATGTGGAATACGAAGATGAACAGCGGATCTAAGACGATATTGCACACCGCGCCGATCAGAACGGTCAGCATGCCGGTTTTTGCAAAGCCCTGCGCGGTAATGAAGGCGTTCATGCCGAGCGTCAGCTGGACGAAGATCGTGCCGATGGCATAGATGTTCATGTAGCTGACGGCGTAGTCAATGGTATTTTCGCTTGCGCCGAAGGCAAGCAGCAGCGGACGGTTCCAGATCAGAAGCACAGCTGTCAGAACGAGCGATACAAGCACCTGCAGCGTAAAGCAGCTGCCGAGCGTCTTTTCTGCCGACTCGTGGTCGTTCTTGCCCATGAAAATCGACGCACGCGGTGCGCCGCCGGTGCTGATGAGCGCGGCAAACGCCGAGACGATCATGATAATCGGCAGGCATACGCCGACACCGGTCAGCGCAAGAGAGCCGTCCCCGGGCATGTGCCCGATGTAGATGCGGTCGACGATGTTGTAGAGCATGTTGACCAGCTGCGCAATGACCGTCGGCACGGAGAGCTTGAGAAGCAATTTCCCGACCGGCTCGGTGCCTAAAAATGTTTTGTCCTGATTCATATTGATCATACCTTCCTGTTTTCTGCGCCGGGATTATTCCATGCCAGTGGCGGCGCGCTCGAGATTCTGCGAGATGGTTTCCATACAGCGGGCAAAGCACGAAAGCTCCTCGGGGCTCAACCCCTGCGCCAGCGTCTGCGCAAAGCGCTCCTGCATCTGCCGTCCACGCGCGATGATGCTCGATGCCTTCTCGGTCGGCTCCAGACGAAGCTTGCGCCGGTCGCCGGGGACGCTTTTGCGCTCGAGAAACCCCAGCGTGACGAGCGTATCGACGTGCAGCGAGACAATGCCGGGCTTGAGCCGCCGCATGGTGCAGATGTCCTTTGCGGTGCGGTTTTCCGGGTTGTTCGCGAGAAACAGCAGAATCTCAGCCGCCGTCTGCGGGATTGCGAACTCGCGGCTGAGCGGCTGCATGGCGGCGCTGTAGGCGTCCATGAAACGCTTGGCGTGGATATGGAGTCTTGCTGCGGTCAGAAAATTCTCCATGCAAACTGCCTCCAAAACTAGAATGTTCAATTTTGAACAATTCAATTATAATCAAAAATGTAGCGCTGTCAAGATGTGTGCGCAAAAAAATCCGCCCGGGTTTTTCCAGACGGATTTGCGTTATTTTTTTGCGTTGATGACAAGAAGAATGCCTGCGCCGCAGGAAATATGCGCCGTATCCTCCCATTCGTTGCTGACGCCGATGGGGAAGCCGTTTGTGACCAGCGCGCCGTGCAGCGGATATTTGACGCCGGTGATGCAGACGTTTTCCACACGGTCCGTCAGCGCCAGTACGGAAAGAGAATAGCCCTCGCAGGGGGGAAGGGCAATTGCGCCGTTGGAGATCAGATGCAGCCGCGCCTCGCGCCCATAAAGCGACGCCTTCGCGCCATGTCGGCAGGCAAAAGACAGACTCTGGATATTTCCCAGCAGATGGTCCAGCCTGCCGCCCAGCGCGCAGTAGAGCCGGATTTCCGCAAAGCCCTCAGAGACCGCCCAGCGGACCGCTGCCATCGTATCGGTGTCGTCCTTTTCCACCGGCAGGCCCAGCACCGGCACATCTGCCGGCAGCGCGCCGCGGTAGGAATCAAAATCGCCGACGAGCA
>DPCD01000128.1:0-6861 GCA_003516765.1 Clostridiales bacterium
GTGACGGAAAGCAGATTCTCCACCACGCTCACCAGCCAGTTCGACTCGTCGCGGATGTTTTCCAGAAGCTGCGTTCTCGTTGCCTCGTCCAGCTGATCGCCGGAATCGAGCAGCGTGCTGACCCCGCCGACAATTGAGGTAAGCGGCGTTCGGATATCGTGGGACACCGCGCGCAGCAGATTGCCGCGCATCTTCTCCTTTTCCGCCTCGGCGCGGATTTTCTCCTGCTGCTTGATCTGCGTCGTCAGCGTACTGACGACAACAGAGACAATCAGCATCACCAGAAACGTCAGCGGGTACCCCGAGATGGTAAAGTTCAGCTGATAATACGGGAACGTAAAAATATAGTTGATGCCGATGACGCCCACGACGGACGACAGCAGTCCAAACAGATATCCGTCCGTGAAGCGCGAAACCAGCACGACCGTCAGTTCAAAAATCAGTGCAACATAGACGTCGCTGTCGTCAATGGTCCGCAGAAAGTAGCACAGAATGGTCGCAAACGAAAGCAGGGAAAGAAAAATGCCGAAATCGTGCCATGTAAGCACGAAGCGAAGGCGCGGCTTTTTTTGTTGTTCCAATCCGGTTCTTGTTTTCGTCATGCTTCTCACCCATTTCATCATATCATGCTTTGCCCTGTTTCCCGCGTTAAGATTCCGTTAAATCGTCCAACTGGATTTGTTAAGATGCGTCCGCCCAGCGCGTACGGCGTAAAAAGGAGTCCGCACAATCTGCGAGCTCCTTTCGCTTTATGCCGGTTCTCCGCCGCGCAGAAATGCCTGCATTGCCTGCTCGCGGTACTGCCGGGTGTAGAGCGCGTAATAGGCGCCCTTCTGCTCCATCAGCGCGCGGTGCGAGCCCCGCTCGATGATCCTGCCGTCTTGCACAACTAAGATAACATCCGCCCTGCGGATGGTAGAAAGCCGGTGCGCGATAATAAAGGACGTTCTGCCCTGCATAACCGTCTCAATTGCCTGCTGCAGCTTCTGCTCGGTGATGGTGTCGACCGACGATGTTGCTTCATCCAACACAAAAATTCTCGGGTCTGCCAGAAGCGCCCGGGCAAACGACAAAAGCTGCTTTTCGCCCGTAGACAGGCTGTTGCCGCCCTCTCCCACCTGCGTGTCATAGCCCTGCGGCAGACGCGCGATGATCTCGTCCGCGCAAACCGCCTTGACGGCAGCTTCAATCTCCTGCATCGTCGCATCCGGTTTTCCGTAGCGCAGATTTTCCAGCACCGTGCCGGAAAACAGATGCGGCGTCTGCAGCACGTAGCCGATGTTCGCGTGCAGCCACAGCTGGCTTCTCTCCCGCGCGTCGCGCCCGTCAATAAGAACCTGTCCCTGCGTCGGCTCATAGAACCGGCAGACGAGATTCACCAGCGTCGATTTGCCCGCGCCGGTCTCGCCGACAATGGCAACGCGGGTCCCCTGCGGCACATCGAGATGAAAATGCTCCAGCACGTTCTCCTCACCGTCTGGGTAGCGGAAGGTCACGTCCCGGAACGAAATATCGCCGTGAAGCATCTCCCAGTTTTCCTTTTTCGGCTCGAAGGCGTCGCCGTATTTTGCGGTTACTTCCGGCGTATCGCGCACATCGGACTGCGTGTCGAGAAGCGCTGTCACCCGCTCAATGTTGACCTGCACGTTTACAAGATTAGAAAACACCTGCACCAGCCACTGAATCGGCTCCATCATACCCTGTGCGTAGTTGACAAACACGCTGAGCGTACCGATGAGCATCGCGCCTCGCATCGTGATGATGCCGCCCTGCCACAGAACGACGGCAAGCGCCGCCGAGGCGGCAAACGCCGTTGTGGACATGAAAAGGCTCCGGAAGTGCATTTCCTTCACGCTCTCGCGCTTCATAACGCCCGTCAAGCCCCGGAATTCCTGTTCCATCTTTTCTTCAATCACGAGCGTCTTCGTGGTCTTTGCGCCCGTGATGCCTTCGTTGAAGCCGGAGGTAATTTTGGAATTCTGCTCGCGCACCCTGCGGTGGTGGAACACGAGTTTTTTCTGGAAATAGACGCTCGCAACCGCCAGCACCGGCACAATTGCCATCACACACAGTGCCAGCCGCCAATTGAGCACGAACATCATCACAATTGCCAGCGCCAGATACGCCACATACCATACCGCCTCCATGAGCCCCCAGGCAAGAATCGTCGCAATCTTGTCGGTATCGGACATCACGCGCGCGTGAATATAGCCGACGCTGTTCTGATTGAAATAGGAAAACGACAGCGTCTGCAGATGGTTGAAGCAAACCCGCTTGAGGTCGCGCCCGATATACATTTCCGCCTTACAGGCGGCAAGCGCGGAGACGCAGTTCGTCGCCGTCTGGACAATCATGACCAGAATGTAAAGCGCCACAAACGCGCCGAGCCCCGCGAGCGTCCGGTCCGCAATAAAATGGTCGATGGCATACTGCTGGAACAGTGGAATGACCGCATCCATCGCGCTTCCGATGAAGCCCAGCGCAATCATATCCACAAGCACCAGCCTGCCGTAGCCCTTCAGATACGGAAAGAGCTTCGGAATGCCGAACCAGCGCGTCTTTTCTTTTTTCATGCCGGTTCCTCCTCTCCGATTGCCATCTGCATCTGATAAATTTCGCGGAACGGTCCCTCCTGCTGCAAAAGCGCCGCAGGCGTTCCGAGCTGCCGGACCGCGCCATGCTCGAGCACCAGCACCTGATCGCAGTCGAGCAGCGTCAGAATCCGGTGCGAGACCAGAATCTGCGTCACGCCGGAGACCTGCTTCTTGAGATTTTCCCGGATTGCCTCGTCCGTCTCGGTGTCGACTGCGGACAAAGAGTCGTCGAAGACAACGATGGGAGTCCTCCCGGTCAGCGTTCTTGCAATTGCCACGCGCTGCTTCTGCCCGCCCGAAAGCGTCACGCCGCGCTCGCCGACCATCGTCTCATACCCCTTTGCAAACTGGCGGATGTCCTCGTCGACACACGCCGTGATTGCCGCCTGCCGGATTTCCTCCGCGCTCGCGCCGGTGATGCCGATGTTTTCTTCAATCGTCCGCGAGAACAGAAACGGCTCCTGCAGCACAACGCCGACATGCTCGCGCACCCATTTTGCGGGCATCGACGCAAGGTCCGCCCCGCCGATTGTAATTTTTCCCTTTGTCGGTGCATAGAGCCTGCTGAGCAGCAGCAACAGCGTACTTTTCCCCGAGCCGGTCGCGCCCAGAATACCGAAGCTTTTTCCCGCCGGAATCGTGAAGCTCACGTCGTGCAGCACCTCTGGTCCCGTCTCATAGGAAAACGACACATGCTCAAATACGATATCCCGGTCCATGGGCGCAGGCTTCGCATCCGGCATGTCCTGCTCCGGCTTCGCATTCAGAACCTCGGCGAGCCGGTCGACCGAAACGCCCGCCTTGCTCATCTCCGAAATTATGCGCCCGAGCCTCCGGACGGGCGTAATGAGCATCGCGTTATAAAACGCGAACGAGACAAACTCCCCCTTCGTCATATCGCCGCGGACGCACAGGATACTGCCGAACACGACGACCAGCATCACCTGCAGACAGCTCGTCACGTCACCCACCGCCCAGAACTGCGAGAGCGTGTAGCAGAGCTTCACCCAGAGATTCGTGTAGACCTGATTCTGCTGCTCAAAGCGCTCGCGCTCGAACGCTTCTCTTCCGAACGCGCGCACGACACGCACGCCCGTCAGGTTTTCCTGCGCAATCGTCGACAGAACGCCCTCCGCCTCGTCGCAGTCTGTAAAGCGCTGGCGGATTTTGTTGTGGAACAGCAGCGAGTATAAAATGATGATCGGGAACATGACCAGTGCGATGATGGACAGCCGCCAGTTCATCGCCACCATGCAGCAAAGAGACAGAACAATCAGCACCACAATCCGGAATACCGACACGAACTGCTCCTGAAAAAATGTCTTGATGCGCTCGACGTCCGCCGTGCAGCGCTGGATGATATCGCCCGTCGCGTTTTTCATGTGCCAGCTCCACGGAAGCTGCTGAATCTGATGGTAGAGCAAATCCCGGCTGGTCTTGACCATCGTCTCACAGGCAATTGAGCTGTAGAGATTCATCGCGTACCGGAACGCCGCCGACAAAAGCCCCACCGCTGCCAGCGCCAGCGCAATCCAGAGCATGTGCGCGCGGAAATATGCCGCGCCGCCCGCCGCGTCCCAGAGCCTTTGCAGCCGCGCCGGAAGGTCTGCCGCCTTGTCTCCGATCACCGAGTCGACCGTCAGCCGCAGAATCTGCGGAATCACCAGCTCCAGCGCCGTAAACGTGACGCCCGATAAAATACAGATCACAAAATACCGGACGCTTCCTCGCAGCATCCGGTGCAAAACAGCTCCGTTGCCGGAGCCTTTTTTCTTTTTCTTCACGCTTCTGACTCCCCGTTTCCGATTTTTTTCTATTCTAAACCATCTGCATACAAAACACAAGCGCCCACAATCCGCGGGCGCCTGCAGAAAGAGAAACTTAAGAATTCTGAATGACGGCAATCGCCTCGTCGAGTCTTGCGCATTTCGCGTAGCAAAGCGCCGGAAATTCCAGTGTCGGGTCCAGCAGATCCGGCACGACAATCACCGAAAAGCCGCCCCGCGCGCCGGCAAGAAGCCCGTTGCGCGAGTCCTCGAACACGACGCCCTTTGCGGGCTCGCTTTGCCCGAGCGCGCGCATGGCAAGATGAAAAATCTCGGGGTCCGGCTTGCTGCGCGTCACCTGATCGCCGCCGGTGATCGTCTGAAAATACGCCGTAATGCCCGCATTCTCCAGATAGCTCTTTGCCACCTTCGTATCCGTCGAGGTTGCCACCGCGCAGGAAACTCCCTGCTCTTTGAGCCATGCCAGCAGCGTGCGCAGTCCCGGCTTGACGGGAATGCCGTTTTCCCGGATATAATCCCGCATCCACGCGCGGAGGCGGTTCATGCAGGTCTCACCCGACGCCGGACAGCCCGGAAACAGCCGCGGGAAGGTCTCCAGCTCCGCCTGATGATTGAGCCCGATGAGCTGCTTCATCTTTTCCCGCGAAAACCGGTAGCCGATTTCCGGTCCGATCGCCTCTTCAAAGGCGCGGACGAACAGGTTTTCCGTATCGAACATCAGCCCGTCCATATCAAAAATTGCGTAGGAAAATTTCATATGATCCGTTCTTTCTGACCGTCCAGCAGTGTGACGGTCTTGTCTTCCTTTCGTTTTTCGCGGCATACGAGCGTCCAGGTCACGCGCCGCTCTTTCTCCCGGCGCACCTGTGAGCAGGCGATGTCTCTTCCCATTGCCAACGCCACCGGTCCATCCGCACCGCCGATCACGCCGAACGCGCAGCCGGAAAAATCACCTTGCGGAGAAACTCTGATTGCTTCTGCAAAATCGCGCAGCGTCACGCTGCCGCCTGGTGGCTCGGGCGCGATGTCGTAGGCAAGCTCGGTCGTATAAACTGTTTCGCCAAAAAGCGGCAGTTCTTCGGTATGCAATGCAAGCGCCGTGAGCGTATACGTCTGCTGCGCTCCCGGAAGTGTGAACGTGATGCTGTCGCCTGCTCTTTCCGGGCTGAATTCCTGCCCCGGAACCTCGAGCGGGTCTTCCCGGATATGCAGGCTCAAGCTTCGGATATCCGTCTTCTTTTTGCCCTTCCACGGAAAACTGATCCGCTCGATATACCAGCCGTCGAGTTTGTCCAGCCTGTAATGCTCACGCACACGCTGCTCCTCGCGACCGTTTCCATCCGGATACAGCGGGTCCCAGCACATGGCGCAGCCGTGTCTTTGAGAAAGTGTCCTGCCGTTCACCGTCAGATCCGCGCCAAGCTCCTCACTGAATGGATTATCCGCCATTGCGCGCAGGCGCTGCGCCTCGTCCCAGTCGCTGCCGTCGTTTTCTTTGGAGAGGTTCCATTTCTCCCGGAAGCCGAAAACCTGCTCGACAGGCACGCGCTTGCACAGGTCCAGAACGATTCCCTCCCTGCAGACATACGCCGCCGGAACGAGCCACTCGTCGCCCGCCCAGGAAAACGCTGCGCCGAGCTTCAGCTCCTTTCCGGGCTTTCCGTGCGCGCCCCAGAAGGTTCCTTCAAATGTGACCTGCCAGGGTTCGTCCGTCATATCCGGTGTGTCGTCGTCATAAAACTCCTCGGAAAACCGAAGCTTTCCGTAGTCAAACCCGGACTGCACCGTATGGATATATTTCCAAGGCTCTGCCATCGGGCGCAGGTGGAAGGTAAACACAATCTTGTCGAGCGCCGCGAGCTGCTCGTCGCTTGACGGGTGCTTCTGCTCAAACTCCTCCAGCTGCGCCGCGTTCCACTGCCACGCCTGCTCGATTGCCGCCGCGTCGTGCAGCGCCAGCAGCAGCCGCAGAAAATCGCGGAACGACTTTGCCACCGGATGCACGCAGTTTTCGCGTCCATTCATCGGGCTGACCGCGAAAACCGTCTCGCCGAAACCGCGGACAAAGCAGAAATGAATGCCGTCTACCCCGCTGCGTGCAAAAATCCGCGCGCCCTTCGGCGTGCAGAAATACGCCTCGAACGGACCGTCCATGATCAGTCCCAGCGGTTCCAGATCGATCTGCGCCTTCAGAAACTGACGATCGGTCAGTCTTGCCATGTGCCCCGCCCCCTTTTGTCTGCGCTCGTTTTGCGTCTGTTATCTCCATTGTACACAATTTTTCCAAAAATTCAACCGCTTCCGCCAGCGCGCGGCGGTTGACAAGCGCAGATTGGAATCCTATAATCTCAGTGGTTAAACTACTTGAACCGATCTTTCCTGTGCGGACGCAAGGTCCGCGTCAAGGCATGCCACAGGAGGAATTACAAATGAAATATGTTCCCATGCAGACCGGAATGTGGGCAGTATTTGCCGGCTCG
>DPCD01000128.1:7024-7460 GCA_003516765.1 Clostridiales bacterium
ACTCGTTCCGGAAAAATCTCGAAGCCGTGTTTGATCTTGACCCAAAAACCGCCGGAGCAGTCACAGCCGCCGCGAAGAAGCAGTACCGCAGGATTCTGCGCGAACTGCCGGATTTTGAAAAAGGCGACCGGTTTCTCATGAACATCGTCAGCTGCGCGATGCTCGCCGCGTTCATTCTGAGCATGCCCCAGCGCCCGGACGTCGAGCGCTTGCGCGAATACTACGAACGGTCCATGATGACGCCTGCCATGCGCGTTTATTGCCGCAAGAGCGGCAACCGGACGTATACGCAGGAATACCGCGACGGCATGAAATTTACCGCGCAGTTCCGCGCTGCCGACCGCAACCCGTACTCCTGGAATATGGACTATTTTGAATATCCGGATGGTTCCGGCTTTGAGGCGCGCTTTACCGCCTGCGGCATCTGTCAGCTGAT
>DPCD01000128.1:7727-7853 GCA_003516765.1 Clostridiales bacterium
GCTGATGAAAAAGCTGGGGCTGTTCGATCTCACGCCCGCCCTGTGTCACCTTGATTACGCCATGGCGGAAGCCGGCGGCGCAACAGACTTCATCCGCGAATATACCCTCGCCTCCGGCGGACCCTA
>DPCD01000021.1:0-14311 GCA_003516765.1 Clostridiales bacterium
GGCACGGCCGGTGGTTATGATTGGGTTCGGGTTATTGCAGAAGCGCAATCGCGTCGGAGAGCGTCTTACACGTTGCATAGCACAGCGCCTGCATTTCCGGCGTCGGCTCGATGAGGTCTGGCACCAGGAACACGGGAAAGCCGCCGTTTGCTCCGGCAAGCAGACCGTTGCGCGAGTCTTCAAACACCGCGCACTGCGCAGGACTTTGCGCGCCGAGCTTCTGCATGGCAAGCAGGAACGTCTGCGGGTCCGGCTTGCTGCGGGAAACTTCGTCGCCGCAGACAAGGACGGAAAAATAATCCGCCAGATGCGCGTCGGCGAGATAATAGTCGGCGACGCTGCGGTTGGAGGAGGTCGCCAGGGCGCATGCGCAGCCGTTTGCCTTCAGAAAGTCCAGAAGCTCGCGAAGCCCCGGCTTGACCGGCACGCCGTGCGTGTCAAAATAGTTCTGCATCCAGACATGGCTGATGGCGTATGCCTCGCTGCAGCTGACGGGGCAGCCCGGAAACAGCTGCGGAAACAGCTCCTGCGTTCTGCTGGCGTTTATGCCGATGAGATTTTTGAGCTGCTCACGCTCGAAGCGGTAGCCCGTGGCGTGGCTGACCTCAGTCTCAAACGATGTGACAAACAGGTTTTCCGTGTCGAACATCAGACCGTCCATGTCAAAAATGGCGTAGGAATATTTCATGTGGTGCCTCTTACTCTTTACTCTTCATATTTAAGCAAGTATCAGCTTGATATTTTTTTTGCGGATTTCGTCGCACAGCTCCGCCGGAAGTCCGGTGTCACTGATGATCAGATCCACGCGTTCGATCGGACAGAAGCTGAGAAAGGAGCCGGAGAAGAATTTGGAATGGTCGGCAAGCAGGACCAGATAGCTGGTGGATTCGACCACCTGCCGCAGCAGCCCCACCTCGTCGGCGTTTGCGATGTAGCAGCCGGTCTGGATATCGATGGCGTCGCAGCTGACGAACGCCGCGCCGGTCTTCATTGCGCGCATGCTGTCTTCCGCGAGAACGCCGCGCAGCGCGTAGTAACCGGGGCGCACCGCGCCGCCCGTCATGGTCAGCGCGATGTTCTCCATCTCGGCTGCATCCATCGCGATCTGCAGATCGTTCGTGACCAGATTCAGAAAATCGACCTCGGACAGTCCGGGCAGCACGGCGCGTGCCGTCGTTCCGCTGGCAAGAAAAATCGTCTCGCCCGTCTGGACCAGCTGCGCGGCAGCTGCGCCGATGCGTTCTTTTTCCGCGGTGTTGGTGCTCTGCTTGACGTGGTACGGCGATTCCTGCACGAACTGCTGGTTGAGAGATGCCGCTCCACCGCGCACAAACGCAATTTTTTTCTCATCCTGCAGCTCCATCAGATCCCGGCGGACCGTCGATTTGGATGCCCCGATCTGCTCCATCAGCGTGTTGATGCTTGCAAATTGATGCTTGTCGAGATATTCACAAATGCGGGCATGCCGCTCCTGCTTGATCAAGCCGCTACCTCCTGCGCATTCGCCGGACCAAAGGACCTTCGAAATGCTTCCAAATATTTTCTTTTTATTTATATAGTATATCGGCAGGTTTATGTTCTGTCAAGCTTCGATGCGGGGGCATTTGCACCGACTGCGCATCAGGTTTCTTCTTCCGATGGAAGCTGCCAGATTTCCTCGATTGCGGCAGCGACGCCGTCATCGTTGCAGCTGCGCGTGATCATTTGTCCGTGTTCTTTCACGTCCGGGCTTGCATTTTCCATCACGACGCCGATGGCGGCAAGGTCCAGCATGGGGATATCGTTCTGCCCGTCTCCAAAGGACACAAGATTGTCCGGACCTGCGCCGAAGTTTTCCAGAAGCGCACGCAGCGCCGAGGCTTTGTTGACGCCGGTGGTCATGACCTCGATAAAATACGGCGCCGAGCAGTAAATATCGCACACACCGGCAAACTGCTTCTGCAGGGGCTCGAGCGCAGCGCGTACCGTTTCCGGCGGCGCAACCAGCAGCAGCTTATCCACATGCGCGGGAAGGCTCTGCGAAAGGTCCCGGACCTCTACGACCGGCAGATGGTTCAGCCGTGCCTCGAGCTGGACGTATTCGTTCTGCGCGTCTTCGCAAAGAAGCGTGGTGTCCGTATAGGTCAGGGGCTGAAGACCAAAGGCGCGGCAAGCGCGAATGACCGACACGGCAACCGAGCCGTCCATGCAGTAGCGCACCAGCGCGTTTCCCGTCCGGCAGTCTACGGCGCAGCCGCCGTTGAAGCAGAGGATCACGCCGCTTTGCGCCGGGAAATCCAGCTCCTGCGCCAGCGGCAGAACGCCCTTCGGATGGCGCCCGCTTGCCAGAATCAGCCGTACACCGCGCGCTTGCAGCTGCGCAAGTGCTGCGCGGGTTTTGGGGGTCAGTTCTTTTTTGTCGTTCAAAAGCGTTCCGTCCAGATCGAACGCAGCAAAGCGGTATTGCATCAGTTTTTTTTCTCCAGATCCATTGAAACGCCGCGCCCAAAGGAGCCGGGCGTCATGCATGTGCGCATTGCCATCGCGTTTCCAGTGTGCATGCTCCTCTGAATCAGCGCCGCACGGAAGCTTGCGTGGTCCTGCGCGCACAGATCGAAGGCACCCTGATCGAGAAGCGCCATGAGCTGCTTGCGACCTTCGATGTATGTGGTGCAGAAGCCGGTGAAGAAGGAATCGCCGGCGCCGGTGGTGTCGAGAATGCCGCCTACCGCGCGATACGGTGCAAGCTCATAGAGCTGCTGCCCATCCCAGACCAGCGCGCCCTGCGCGCCGACGGTGCCGATGGCAATGTCGCAGCCGAGGCCGCATGCCTGCCGCATCCGGCGCAGAAGCAGCTGCCTGGGATAGGCGCTGCCGGAGAACAGAATGATGGAGCAGTAAGGCGCAACTGCGTTGAGATAGCCTTCATCCACCCAGTTTTCCGAGCAGTCGAAGGCAATCGGAACACCGGCGCACGAAAGGCGCGGCAGCTGCGGCTCCAGAAAGCCGTAGCAGGCGCTGTGAATGAGGTCAAAGCCGCGCAAATACTGCAGAAGCTCCGGCGTAATAGGCAGCGGGTCGCGCTTTGCCGAGCCGTTGTCGTTGTCGTCGGAGATGACGCGGTCGCCGTTTACCAGCTGAATCGAGCCATGACCGGTCTCGCCGTCCGGCAGAATCCGGCAATGCTCGTGCTCGATGTGCCAGGCGTCCAGCGCATCGAGAATCATGCCGGCATAGACGTCCTGTGCCAGATTCCCGCAGAATGCGCTCTCATACCCCAGCATCCGGGCGTAGACGGCAAAATTCACGGAGTTGCCGCCGGGGTACATGGTGTTCTGAAATAGATACCGGTCGACAAAACAATCGCCGACGCCGATGACTCGAATCATTTGCTGTCTTCCTTTCCAGGCTGTTTTTCAAAAGCCGAGGCTCGCCAGAGCCTCGGCTTTTTGCATGGGATCAATACTCCATCTGGCGGTAGTATCTTCTGGTGGTGAGCGGGTGATTGCGCTCTTTTGCCAGGTGCGCGGACAGGCGCTCGGTGATGGCATAGATCACGATGGGGGAGACGATCTTGCGGAATTCGGGGTCGGTAAAGGGAAGCTCGACCTCTTTGGTGTCGAAAATCGTGATTTCGTCGGAGACGGTCTTCGAGAACTTCAGCACGCGGTCCATGAGCGGTCTGGTCTCGTCTTCACCGTAGAACAGGATGAGGCTCGTGTCCTTTTCCACCAGCTCCAGCGTGCCGTGGAAATACTCGCAGACGTGGATGGACTTTGTGCGGATCCACTGCATCTCTTCGAGAATGCACATTGCATAGTCATATGCCTCGCCCCAGAGCATGCCGCCGCCGATGACCATGTGATAGTCGACGTCCTTGAACTTCTTTGCAAGCTCCTGGCAGAACGGGTCGAACTTTTCCTTGCCCGCGATCAGGTACTTTGTCAGACCGGCATACTGCGCCATGAACTCGTCGTACTTGTCGAACGCGCCGGCGTTCTTCATGAATCTGCCGAGCAGGCAGATGGTGTAGGAGTAGATCGCCTCGCACAGATCGGGGTCTTCTGCCGGGCTGTAGAATTTATAATCGGCATATTCGCAGACGGGGGTGTTGTCGTTGGAGACGTAGACCATCGTGCGCGCGCCTGCCTCCTTGCAGAACTTTGCGGCGGCGACAATTTCCTTGGTGTTGCCCGAGCGGGTCGAGAAGATGCAGACGGAGTCCTTGGAGAACGCCTTATGCCCCATGACCATGAACTCGGCAGCGATGACGGCGTGCGCCTCGACCTTGTTGGTCGTGGTCTCCAGCCAGTACATCATCGGGAGCGAATGGGCGTAGGTGCCGCCGCAGCCGATGAAAAACAGGTTGGAATAGCCCTGCGCGCAAATCTCGTCGACTGCCTTTTCAATCTGCGGACGCAGCGCGATGGCGCTGTCGACAACCTCGGTGTAGCGATTCAGATCAATATCATACATGTTCAAATTCCTCCAAATTCTATAAAATCCGTTCAAATAGAGTCCGGAGCCCTGCGTATTCCGCACCGCAGCACGAGCCGGTTCCTCGTTACGATTGCAGTATAGCATGGCGTGGTTTTTTTGTCAATAGAAAAGTTCAAAATAATTCATTTTTGTTCAAAATAAATGAGCGGATAGAAAAGAAAATAGAAAAATGAAACAATTATCATACACAATAAGATGTATATGTGTAGAAAACAATGAAAGATAAGACAAATTGTACATGAACCAAACAGACCCTTCCGGGAAGGAAACGGAGAGCGGCGGAAGAACCTTTTGCGTGCGCCGGAAGAAATCAGGCACGGCAAGGTGCGGCAGAACCGAAAGACGAGAAAGACGGCAGTGCTGGATGTGAAGTAAAATGAAACGTTTTGCGCAATTTTATTGGACGATTTTTGCTGAAAATTTCCTGATAATTCCGCGCATTTCTGATTATCTGACGCAAATATATTGGAAAAGTTCAAGAATTTTATATAATCTTGGAAAAAACGCGAAGAATCCTTTTCGTTAAGTTACCCAAAAAATTACTCGGAATTTTAGTCGAAATACGAATAGCATTTTTCTCCGAACAGGTTTACACTGGATATGTCAAAAGAAATCATAAAACTTCACAAATGTGCACGGTTATGATCGATTTTGCGTTTTGAGATTGTTTGGAGGAACTACATGGAACGCTATATTCTTGGAATTGATATCGGAACCACCTCTGTCAAGGCGCTTCTGATTTCGGAAAGCGGCGCGCTTGCAGCGGAGGGAAAGGCGGACCACGATTTGATTTCCGCGCATCCCGGCTGGGCGGAGGAAAACGCGGAGGTCTGGTGGTCCAATGCCGTCGCTGCTGTCCGACAGATTACGGACGCGCATCCGGACATGGCAGAAAACATTGTTTCCGCCGGTGTCAGCGGCATGGTTCCGGCACTGGTGCTGCTCGATCATGACGGAAAGCCTGTGCGCAACACCATTCAGCAGAACGATGCGCGCGCGGTGGCACAGATTGAAAAGCTCACGGCGCTGCTGGACCAGGACGAGCTTTATGAAAGAACCGGCACCCGCACCAATCAGCAGCATGTGCTGCCGCGGCTTCTGTGGGTGAAGGAAAATGAACCGGAGGTGTTTGCCAGAAGCGAATACGTCGTCGGCTCCTACGAGTTTGTTACCGGTCGCATGACCGGCGCACGATATATTGAAAGCAACTGGGCGGTGGAAAGCGGTCTGTATGATATTCGCAGGCAGTGCTGGATGACGGAGCAGTTCTCTGTGCTCGGTGTGGACAAGAGCTACTTCCCGCCGGTCATTGCTTCGCATGAAAAGGCGGGCAATGTGACGCAGGAGGCTGCAGCGCTGATGGGAATTCCGGCAGGTATTCCGGTGATTTCCGGAAGCGCGGACCATGTGGCATCCACATTGGCTGCCGGCATCGTCAAGCCGGGCGACCTTCTGATCAAGTTTGGCGGCGCGGGAGACATCCTCTTCTGCACCGGCGATATCCAGACGAGCGACAAGCTCTTTTTTGACTATCACATTGTACCCGGCAAGTACCTGCTCAACGGCTGCATGGCGGCGAGCGGCTCGCTTTCCAAGTGGTTTGTCAAGGACATTCTGCACAGCACCGACCCGGATATCTTCAAAAAGCTGGACAAGGAAGCGGCGAAGGTTCCGCCGGCAAGTGACGGACTTGTGATTCTGCCGTACTTCTTGGGAGAAAAGACGCCGCTGTTTGATCCGTCCGCGCGCGGCGTGATGTTCGGTCTGACGCTATCGCATACGCCGGGGCATATCTTCCGCGCGATTCTGGAGGCTGTCATCTACGGCTTCAAGCACCATATCGACGTGCTGGCGGAGATGGGCTATACGCCCGGACGGATTTTTGCGACAAACGGCGGCTCGAAGAGCAGCTTCTGGTGCCAGATTGCAGCCGATGTACTCGACGCGCATGTTACTTCCTTCCCCAAGCATCCGGGCTCTGCGCTCGGTGTCGCATTTTTGGCAGGCGTCCATGCCGGCGTGTTCCAGGATTTTGAGGAGATTCAGAAATTCCTTGCCAGTGGCGCGCAGGAATACGATCCCATCGAGGAAAACGCGAAGATCTACCGCAAATCCTATCAGATCTACCGTGAGCTGTATCAGGAGCTTCGCCCGTCCTTTGCGGCGGTCCAGAGGCTGTATGACTGAAAAACCATACCGAATTTGAATTTTTAAAAAGTGAGGTTTTATACGATGAACAAAGCAATGATTACCGGCAAGCAGGTCCTTCTCACCGGCGGCGGCTCCGGCATTGGTCGCGCGATTTCCATCCGTCTTGCCGAACTCGGCGCAAATGTTGCGGTGACGGACCTCAACGCGCAGACTGCCGCGGAAACTGCAGCGATGCTGGATACCTCCATGGGTCAGAAGCACACCTCCTTCTCCATGGACGTCACGAGCCGCCCGTCTGTGGACCAGACGGTTGCAGATGTCGTCAAGGCATGCGGCAAGATTGACATTCTGATCAACAATGCCGGCGTATCGTCGATGAACCGGATTGAAAATCTGACCGAAAAGGAATGGGACTTCAACTTCAACGTCAACATCAAGGGCATGTTCTTCGTAACGCAGGCGGTGCTGCCGGAGCTGAAGAAGACGAAGGGCACGATTGTCAACACCGCTTCGATGGCATCGATCAAGGCTGCGCCCCTGCTGGCGCACTACACCGCTTCCAAGTTTGCGGTTCTCGGCTTTACCAAGACCTGTGCGCTGGAGTTTGCGGAGTATGGCATCAACGTCAACTGTGTCTGCCCCGGCTATGTCAAGACCTCGATGCAGGAGCGCGAGGTGGTCTGGGAAGGCAATCTGCGCGGCATGACCCCGCAGGCAGTCATTGAGGAATACATCAGCCTGACCCCGCTGGGCAGACTCTGCCTGCCGGAGGATGTGGCGAATGTCGTCGGCTTCCTCGCATCTCCTGCCGCTTCCTATCTGACCGGCGAAGAGATTGCCGTTGCGGGCGGCGGACAGTGCAAGTAACACACCCGGAGAAAGACAGAACTATGGAGCATGTGTTGATCTCCTCCATTCCGGCGGAGCGACAGAAGCAGGTACAGAATTACATCATTGCCCACGGCAGCGCACAGATCAAGGAACTGGCAGATACCTATCAGATCTCTGAGGCGACAGTTCGCCGGGATCTGGATGAAATCAGCCGTAAGGGACTGATTCAGAGGACGCATGGCGGCGCTATCGCCTACAACAACAATTCCTCCTTTGAGCGCAAGCACGGCGAAAAAATGGAGCTGATGGTGGAAGAAAAGCGCAGGATCGGCGCCTATGCCGCAAGCATGGTCCGCGACGGAGACACCATAGTCCTTGACAGCGGTACGACCACCTATGCCATGAGCAAATGCCTGGCGACGAAGGAGGGCATCACGCTGATTACAAACGATCTTGTGATTGCGAACCAGATTGAATTGGCGCCTTCGGCGACGCTGATCATCGTACCTGGGCAGCGCATGGATAACACGCGCGCAATCTACGGCTTCTACGCCGAAAGCTTTCTGCAGGACATCAAGGCAAACAAGGTCTTCATGGCTTCGGATGCGCTGGACCTCGACGCCGGTGCGACCAATGCAAACGTGCTGGAGGTCGGGCTGAAGAAAGCGATGCTGGACGCAGCGCGCGAGTGCATTCTGCTGGTTGACAGCAGCAAATTTGAAAAGCAGGCAACCTTCCGTATTTGTCCCATCAGCAGATTCGATACGATCATCTCAGACAGCGGTCTGAACGAGAAAAATGTCAAACGCTACGGCAAAACATCCAAACTGATTTTAGTGTAAATAGGAGAAAGAAAAATGAGTTGGTTAAAAGAAGTCATCGGAACCGAGAAAGCAATCGTTGCCATGTGCCATTTCCGTGCCATGCCGGGCGACCCCGATTATGATGCAGAAAAGGGCATGCAGTACGTGGTCGACTGCGCAAGACACGACCTCATCGCGCTTCAGAACGGCGGTGTGGACGCCGTCATGTTCAGCAACGAATTCAGCCTCCCGTATCTGACCAAGGTCCGCACCGAGACGGTCGCGTCCATGGCGCGCGTCATTGCCGAGCTGATGCCCGATATCAAGGTTCCTTACGGCGTCAACTGCCTGTGGGACCCCTATGCATCGCTGGAGCTTGCCGTTGCGGTGGATGCGAAGTTTGTCCGTGAAATCTTCACCGGCGTCTACGCCAGCGACTTCGGTCTGTGGAACACCAACTGCGGCGACGTGGTCCGCCATCAGCACGCCATCGGCGCGGGCGGCATCAAGCGCATCTTCAACATCGTTCCGGAGGCGGCGCAGTATCTCGGCGGACGCGACATCAAGTCCATTGCCAAGTCGACGGTCTTTAACTGCAAGCCAGACGCTCTGGCAGTATCCGGTCTGATTGCCGGCGCAAGCACTGACTCGCAGGTTCTGACCACGGTCAAGTCGACCGTCCCCGGCACGGTCGTGTTTGCGAACACGGGCTGCAAAAAGGAAACCATCGCAAGCTTCCTCGAGGTTGCGGACGGCGCGGTCGTCGGCACCACGTTCAAGTACGACGGCGTGTTTGAAAACCTTGTGGATGAGACCCGCGTCAAGGCGTTCATGGACGTCGTAAAGGAATTCCGCGCCAGTAAGGGGCTGTAAGCCCATATTACCTCGTAGAAAGCGGGACGTCAGATGCTATGAATTCCGCCATAGTTCGCTGTCTCCCTCTTTGATTTCAAACTGAAAGGAGAAAGGTGACGCTTGCGGGACCTCTCGTGAGTTGAGCCGACACTATGCCAAAAGAGTTTCTAGAAATGAGAAACGTCGTCAAGGTCTACGGTGGTATCAAGGCGCTGAACAACGTCGATCTGGTACTGAAAAAAGGCGAGCTTCTCTGCCTCCTGGGCGAAAACGGCGCAGGAAAGTCAACCCTGATGAAAATCCTTTCGGGTGTGGTCCAGCCGACAAGCGGCGAGATTTACTTCAAAGGCGAAAAGCTGGAGATCAAAAATCCGGACCAGGCGCACAAGGCAGGCTTCAGCACGGTTTATCAGGAAATGGTGCAGCTTCCGGATATGTCCATCTCGGAGAACATCTTCGTCGGGCGGTATCCGAAGAAAAAGTCCGGTCTGATTGATTTCAGGCGCCTGCGGAGCATGACGCTCGAGCTGATGGACCGGCTGGACATTCACTTTGACCCCGATCTTCGCATCCGCAGCCTGTCGATTGCACAGCGGCAGCTGGTGGAAATCATCAAAGCGGTCTCTCTGGATGCAGAGGTCCTGATTCTGGACGAGCCGACCTCCTCTCTGACGACGGAGGAAACGGCGATTCTGTTCCGCATTATCAACGATCTTAAACAGAAGGGCATCTCCATTATCTATATCTCGCACCGGCTGGAGGACGTGTTTGCCATCGGCGACCGTGCCATGGTGCTGCGCGACGGCGCCAACTCCGGCGAGGGTATGGTTAAGGATCTCAGCCGCGACCAGATTATCAAAATGATGGTCGGTCACTCTCTGGACCAGCAGTTCCCGCCCCGCACGCATACGCCCGGTGAAGAAATTTTCCGTGCCGAGCATATCTGCAACGAGCGGGTGAAGGATGCTACGTTCCAGCTGAAAAAGGGCGAGATTCTCGGCTTCGGCGGTCTGGTCGGCGCAGGACGCAGCGAACTGATGCGCGCGGTCATGGGCATCGACAAGGCGAGTGGAACCGTGTGGCTCAACGGCGAGAAGGTCAACAACACCACGCCGTACAGCTCGATCAAAAACGGCTTTGCCGCCGTCCCGGAGGACCGCAAGGACGAGGGACTGGTTCTGAAGCTCAGCATCGGCAGAAACGTGGAGCTGAGCAGTCTGAAGCAGTTCGTCGGAAGTATCGGTCTGCTCGACGCAAAGAAGGAGCGCGCCATTGTAAACGAGTATATTGACAAGCTCTCCATCAAGACCTACGGTCCGGGGCAGATCGCGGGAGATCTCTCCGGCGGCAACCAGCAGAAGGTGGTTCTGGCGCGGTGCCTTGCAACGAAGCCGCAGGTTCTGATTCTCGACGAGCCGACACGCGGCATTGACGTCGGCGCAAAGTATGAGATCTATGAAATCATGAACCGGCTTGTCGAACAGGGCGTGTCGATCATCATGATTTCCTCCGAGCTGCCGGAGCTTCTGAGCATGAGCGACCGCATCATCGTCATGCGCGAGGGCTACATTACCGGTGAACTCGATTACACGGAAGCAACCGAAGAAAGCGTTATGAATCTTGCAACAAAGGAGATCGCAGTCAGATGAAAAGTGAAACAAAAGCTTGGAAAAGAGTCCTGAAGGACCCGACTTTCCGGTCCTTTGGCGGTATCATTCTTGTCATTGTCATCGTGAGTGTTCTGCTTGCCATCCGCAACCCGAACTTCATGACGACCAGCAACATTCTCAACATTCTGCGCCAGATCTCCGTTTACGGTATTCTCGCCGCAGGCATGACCTTCGTCATTATCACAGGCGGCATTGACCTGTCTGTCGGCTCGGTCGCCGGTATGGGCGGCGCGATTGTGGCAAGCTTCGTCACAAAGGACATCATGCCCTTCCTTCCCGCGGTTCTCGTTGCGCTGCTTGTCGGCATTCTGGTCGGCTTCATCAACGGCTTTGTCGTCTCGCATCTGAACGTTCCGCCCTTTGCCATGACGCTTGCCATGCAGATTTCCCTGCGCGGACTGTGCTACATCGTCTGCGAGGGCAAGCCCATCGGCAATCTACCGCAGTACATGCAGGACCTGGGTCTCGGCTCTACGTTCGGCATTCCGACGCCGATCTACTTCCTGCTTGCCGTTTTGATCCTTGTCTGGGTGATTCTCTCGAAGACCACCTTCGGCAGATCCATCTACGCGGTCGGCGGCAACCCGCAGGCAGCCTATCAGGCAGGCATCAACTCCAAAAAGGTTATCACCATGGTCTACTGCGTCAGCGGCATGCTCGCAGCCATCGCGGGCGTGATTCTGGCGGCAAGAAATGCTTCCGCGCAGCCGACCGGCGGCAACGCCTTCGAAACCGAAGCCATCGCGGCGTGCGTCATGGGCGGTATTTCGATGTCCGGCGGCTCCGGCTCGATCATCGGCGTGTTCTTTGGCGCGCTGCTGCTCGGCATCATCAACAACGGCATGAACCTGCTCTATATCGACTCCTACTGGCAGATGGTCATCAAGGGCGTCATCATCGCAGGCTCTGTCATCTACTCGATCATCTCCTCGAAGAAACGTTAATCTGTTATGGCGTCCATACGGGCTTCATAAATACAACCAATGTGAAAGGAAAGCGAAAATGAAAAGATTTATCTGCACGATCCTCGCACTGATCCTTGTGTTTAGCCTTGCAGCTTGCGCGGCGAAACCTGCAACCGAAGAAACAAAACCCGCAGAAACCACCACGACCAACGAAACCAAGACCGAAGAAACGAAGACCGAAGAAACGAAGACCGAAGAAGCCGCAGCCGAAACGACCGGCGAAAAAGAGCCCTACAACGTTGCCGTGATCACCTGGGCAATGTTCGAGGAGTTCGGTGTTGACGTTGTCAGCGGCGCACAGTATGCTGCCGATCAGCACGGCATCAACATGACCTTCCCGGATGCAAACGGCGACATGCAGAAGGAAATCTCCATCATTGAGGACCTGATCCAGCAGAAGGTCGACGCAGTGTGCATCGCACCCGTCGACGCGGACGCGGTCGTTCCCTACATCGACAAGCTCAGAGAAGCCGGCATCATTGTCGTCAACTTCGACATTGAGACCACCGCAGAGTGCGACGCCTACATCATGTCCGACCACTACAAGGGCGGTCAGCGCAGCGCCGAGGAGTTCCTCAAGCGCCACGGCGACCAGGGCACGGTCCTGATCATCGACGACAACCCCGGCGTCACGACCGCTGAGGTCCGAAACGCAGGCTTTGAAGACTACATTGTCGAGCACGCACCTGACATCAAGATCATCCATCAGCTCTCCGTCGGCACCCGCGACACCCACCGCGCAACCGTGGAGAACATGCTCCAGGCTTACCCCGAAATCACCGGCATGTTCTGCTTCATGGGCGACGTTGCCATCCCCGCCTACACCGCCTGCAAGACCCTCGGTCGTACCGACGTTCTCATTGCCGGCTACGACGCAACGCCGGAGCAGGTTGAGATCATGAAGAACGACGGTCCCGACTGCAACCTGATCTGCTCGAACGCGCTGTATCCGAAGAACATCGGTCGTGTCTCCATGGAGACCGCCTGGCAGCTGCTCGAAGGGGAAGTGGAGCCCGGCGTCCGTATCGAGACGGTCAACGCGCTGCTGACTCCGGAAAATGCAGATACCTTCGAGGATCTGCTCATTGCACAGTAAGACGCTGCCTGCAAGCACAGTCCCTTTTGTACCGGAGATGCCGCAAGGCATCTTCGGTACAATCTTAAAACGTGGAAATCAAGCATATGAAACTTAAATCTCAGGAGGTTTATCGATGAAACTGTCTTTTCTGACCCTGCTTTTCAAACGCTTCCCGCTGGAATACTGCTTCAAGGTCGCCCATGACTACGGCTTTGAGGGCATCGAGATCTGGGGCGGTCGTCCGCATGCGTATTACTACGACATGGACAAGCAGGCAATTGCCGATCTCAACAGCTGGAAAAAGAAGTACGGTCTGGAAATTTCGATGTTCGTGCCGGAAATTTTGAGCTATCCGTACAACATGTGCTCGCGTCTTGCCACCGAGCGCCGCGATGCGGTGGACTATCTGGTCAAGAGCACGGAGCTTGCCGCTGCCATGGGCACCGAGCGCATCCAGATTACCGCGCCGCATCCGGGCTATCTGGTCAACAAGGACGAGGTCTGGGAGCATCTGGTCTATGGTCTGACGAAGATTTCCGAGCGCGCCGGAGAGCTTGGCGTGAAGGTCATCATCGAGCATCTGTCCTATTCCGAGGGCGGTGATCTTCTGACCACGGCGGACGATCTGGTCAAGGTCATCCGCGATGTCAACCGCCCTGCTCTCTACAGCATGATCGATGTTGTGCCGCCGTTCCTTGCCAATGAGCCCTACGCCGAATGCCTGGAAAAGCTGGGAGAAAAGATGGATTATCTGCATCTTTGCAACAACGACGGCGTGACCGAGGTGCATACGCCGCTCGACGATCCCAACGGTGTGCTGCCGCTGAAGGATTTCTTCCGCGTCATCAAGCGCTACGGGTACAACGGCTGGGCGTCCATCGAACTGCTGGCGCCGTATTTCCGGGAGCCGGAGATGTATCTTGCGGGCTCGATCAAGTATCTGGAAAGCATTCTCGACGAGGTCGGCATCGCCCGCGGCTGAGCGCCGGTGCGGGGATGCGGATCACACAGGAAGGAAGCTTTTGACGGGAGAACCTCTATGGCTATCAAAAATCTGGCGATTTTCGACATTGACGGTACGCTGCACAAAACCGAGGTCATGTCGCTCGCCTCGTTTCGGGTCGTCTGCGCAGAGTACGCGCTGCCCGTTCCCGACATGCAGACACTCTATCAGACCTACGGCGCGAATGAACAGACGCTGATGGATCTTCTGGGTGCGCCGCAGGACGAAGCGTACCGCAAACGGTTTTATGCGCGCATCGACGAAGAGGAGTCGCGGCAGATGCGGCTGGTCGGGCAGTGCTATGAAGGCGTGCTGGAATCGCTGCGAAAGCTGCGCGACGCCGACGTGACGCTTGCGCTCTGCTCGATGTGCAGCAACCGGTATCTCGAGACCTTCTGTGATCATTTCGGGCTCCGGGACGAAATCGCCTTCTGGCGGACGGAGGCATGGGGCAGCGACAAGCGGCTCGTGCTGGC
>DPCD01000021.1:14517-24707 GCA_003516765.1 Clostridiales bacterium
GAGCGCGCCGTCATGGTCGGAGACCGCGCGTACGATCTGCTTGCAGCAGAGTATAACGGGCTTGCCTTTGTCGGCTGCACTTACGGCTATGCGCCGCACGAAATTGCGCGGGCTGACTGCCTGATTTCCTCCGGCACGGAGCTTGCGCAGGCTGTTCTGTGCGCGCTTGCATCGGAAACTCCAAATTTTAATTAAGGAGAACATACAAATGAAAAAACTGACCGGTGAACAATTCATGCACATGGTGGACGCCGCCTGCATTACCGCGACGATGTCCTTTTCTTCGCAGCGAGACCTCGTGGAAAAGTCGCTGAAATACGGCTATAAGCAGGTTTATGGCTTTGCGTCCTACTATGATTATCTCATTGAGAATCTCAAGGGCACTGTGACGGGCGTCGGCGGCGGCGTCGGCTCGTCGCTGGGCGCGGGCACCGAGCGTACCGAGGTCAAGGTCTTCGAGACCAAAACCTATATGGACCTCGGCTGCGACGAGATCGACATGTGGATGAACATTGCCGCGCTCAAAAACGCGGAATTTGACTATGTCGTCAAGGACATTCAGGCGGTGCGCGCC
This sequence comes from Clostridiales bacterium, assembly GCA_003516765.1. Taxonomy (GTDB): domain Bacteria; phylum Bacillota; class Clostridia; order Oscillospirales; family Oscillospiraceae; genus CAG-170. Next base: position 15,092 of record DPCD01000021.1, read on the forward strand.
GCCATGAAGCCCGGTCATAACCTCAAGGTTATCATTGAGCCGGCGACGCTGACCGAAGAGCAGATCGAGCTTGCGGTCCAGTGCGTCATCGACGGCGGCGCGGACTTTGTCAAGGCGGGCACCGGCTTTATCGGGCCGTGCACCCTGCGGCATGCCGAGCTGATGCTCCGCGCGGCAGACGGCAAGGTCAAGGTCAAATGCTCCGGCGGCATCCGTGATGTCGAGACGGTCAAGCAGATGGTCGATATGGGCGTGGCACGCATCGGTATGGGCGTCGGGTCGTCTCTGAACATTTACCGGGCGCTGAACGCCGAAAACGAATAAGCCGTGCCGGTCTATATTCTCGCGCACGATATCGGGACCTCCGGAAACAAGGCGTCCGTTTTCGATGAAAACGGGCGCCTGATCGCCAGTGCCGGCGTCGGATACCCGACGGAAACGCCGGGACTCGGGTGGATGGAGCAGTCGGCGGACGACTGGTATCGTGCGGTCTGTGAGGCGACGCGGCAGGTGCTGTCCGGGCTGGATGCATCGTGTGTCCGGGCGATCGGCGTCTCCGGGCAGATGATGGCAGCGCTGCCGGTCGGGTCCGACGGAAGAGCGCTTTGCCCCGCGATCATGTGGTCGGACTGCCGGGCGTCTCAGGAGGCGGAACTGCTGCGTGAGCAGCTGGGTGAGCACGATTTTTACCGCATCACCGGACAGCCTCTCAGCCCCAATTACCCGATTGCGAAGATTCTATGGCTCAAGCAGAACCGACCGGAAATCTATCGCAGTGCTGCCTGTTTTTTGCAGGCAAAGGACTATATCAACCTCCGCCTGACCGGCGGCGGGTACTTCACCGACCCGACGGATGCGGCGTATACCTGCCTGTATGATATTACAGCGGGCGCGTGGTCCAAGACGCTTTGCGATCTTGCAGATATCGACATGCAGAAGCTTCCGCAGGTAGTGCCGTGCGGCACGGTGATCGGACACGTCTGTGAACAGGCGGCGCGCGAATGCGGCATTCCTTCCGGCATTCCTGTCGTTGAGACGGCGGGCGACGGCTCGGCAGCGCATCTCGGTGCGGGCAACGCGCAGGCAGGGGACGGATATATCTGTCTGGGGAGCTCGACCTGGATTGTTGCGGCAACGCAGCAGCTGTGCTTCGACGAAGACAGCCGCATGCAGTCCGAGCCGCACGTGGTGCAGGATCTGTCGGTATACCTGGGGACGATGCAGGCGGGCGGACTTTCCTACGACTGGTGCCGGCAGCTGCTTGGCGGCAGATTTTCATTCGAAGAGATGGATGCGCTTGCCGGGCAGACGCCGCCGGGCAGCCGGGGAACCGTTTTTCTGCCGTATATTGCGGGAGAGCGCTCGCCATGGTACGATCACCGGCTGAATGCCAGCTTTCTGGGGCTGCGGCAGGACTGCGCGGCAGGGGAGCTGATCCGGTCGGTAATGGAAGGCGTGGCGTTTAATCTGGCGCTGATTCTCGATACCATCCGGAAAGACGCGCAGGTAGACACGCTGACGCTCATCGGCGGCGGCGCGCGCAGCCGGGTCTGGCAGCAGATTCTGGCGGATATTCTGGAAACACCGATTCTGGTTGCGGAAAACGTCCATGAGGGAACGAGCCTCGGCGCGGCAATGATTGCGGGCGTGGGCGCGGGTGTTTTCCCGGACTTTTCGGTCTGCCGCCGGTTTATCAGGAGCAGCCGGACCGTGCGTCCGGACGAGCGGACGTTTGCGGTCTACCGGCGGGAAAAGGAGATTTTCCGCGACGCCTGCCACGCCATGCGCGCGCTCAACGCCAGAATTTACGCACTGAAAGGAGATATCCTGCCATGAGTCTGCAAAACAGCCAGTTCTACGGCGCAAACTTTTCGTATCTGCTGCACCGGTTTGACTATTTTGTTGCGTCCATGCAGCGCCTCGGCGTGCAGAATATCGAGTTTTATGCCGCTGCGCCGCATCTGTATCTGGAGGACGCCACGACGGACGATGCGCGCCGGATTGCGCGCATGCTGCGGGCAGCCGGCATCCAGGTCGGATGCTTTACCGCCGAGCAGTGCCTGTATCCCATCAGCCTTGCCTCTGCGGACGAAACGCTGCGAAACCGCTCGCTTGCGTACTATGAAAAGGCGCTTGCGTTTGCGCAGGAGCTGCAGTCGCCCCTGATGCAGTTGATCTCCGGCGGCGCGCTTCTGGAGGACGACCCCGAGCAGAGCCGCAGCCGCTCGATGGACGGCATCTGCCGGCTGACGAAGCTTGCCGAACGCGCCGGTGTAAAGCTTGTGCTGGAGGCGGACCCCAACTGCACAATTGCCAATACGAACGATCAGCTCCGCGCCATCCGGGAGATTGCCTCGCCGCAGCTTTCCGGTATGATCGACACCAATGCGCTGGCGCTGAACGGGGAGAACTTTTCCACGGCGGCAGAGCTGCTGGGGAGTGATCTCTGCCACGTGCATTTTATCGACATCGATCTTCCGAAAAATGGAATGTGCCTTGCACCGGGCGATGGAACGCTCCCGATGAAGGATTACCTGAAGGTGCTTTCCGACCGCGGCTACACGGGCGGCATCACGCCGGAGCTCTGGGGAACAACCTACCACCACTGCGCAGAGCAGGCAATGGAAAAGAGCCTTGCGTTTCTGCGCGAAAACAGCTTGTGAAGCTGCGTAAACCGAAAAACCGGACCTGCCTGAGCAATCAGGCAGGTCCGGTTTTGCTGTCGGAAGCGTGTGTGTTTTCGTGTCAGATTTCGCGGCGCAGGGCGCGGTAGACGAGGTCCATATCGAGCCCTGCGCGCACAGCGTCTGCCAGAAGATCGTACTGTTGGGTCTTGTAAGCGGCTGCGTCAAACGCGCCGAGGACGGAAACGTCCAGCCCGCGCTTTTTACACAGCGCCTGCAAAATCGCGTCTGCCACACCCGGCGCGTCGAAGACGCCGTGGACATAGCTGCCGTAGACATTGCCGGAGCCGGTGAGCGGCGGCAGCTGCGCCTGGCTTCTTCCCATGTGAATTTCGTAGCCGGTATAGCAAAGCCCGTTCAGCCCGGAAAGAAGCCCCGTAACGCCGGAGAAGATGCCCTTCGTCTGCGTCTGGACCTTTTCGCCGTGGAAGACCGTGTTCATGGGAAGAAGCCCCATGCCGCGGATTTGCGTGACGCCCGCTGCTTCCACGCCGCCGGGGTCCGAAACAGATTGCCCCAGCATCTGATAGCCGCCGCAGACGCCGAAAATGAGCGTGCCGCGCGCAGCTTCCTTCAGAATCGCTGCCTCCAGTCCGCTCTGGCGCAGCCACTGCAGGTCCGCAATTGTGCTTTTGGTGCCGGGCAGCAGAAGCATGTCCGGCGCGCCGAGCTCGGAAACCCGGTCGACATAGCGAAGAGAAACGCCGTCGTAGCGTTCAAAGGGCGAAAAGTCGGTGAAGTTCGAGATGCGCGGCAGGCGAATGACGGCAAGGTCCAGCAGCTTTCGCGCGGTCTTTTTTGTAAAGCGCTCGGAAAGGCTGTCCTCGTCGTCGATGTCGACGTTCGTATACGGCACGACGCCTGCGACCGGAATGCCGCAGAGCGCTTCCAGCTGGCGAAGTCCGGGCTCCAGAATCGAAGCGTCGCCGCGGAATTTGTTGACGATCAAACCCTTGATGCGCGCGCGCTCGTCTTCTTCCAGCAGCGCGACTGTGCCGTAGAGCTGGGCAAAGACACCGCCGCGGTCGATATCTCCGACGAGCAGCACCGGCGCGTCCACCAGCTTTGCCAGTCCCATGTTCACAAAATCGTCCTGCTTGAGGTTAATCTCCGCCGGGCTTCCCGCGCCCTCAATGACAAGCACGTCATATTCCGCCGCGAGGGAGCGGTATGCTTCCAGCACTGCGGGAAGCAGCTCCCGCTTGTGCCGGTAATACTCCATCGCGCGCATGTTGCCGAGCACCTGCCCGTTTACAATCACCTGACTGCCGACATCGGTGGTCGGCTTGAGAAGAATCGGGTTCATGCGCACGTCGGGCGCAATGCCGGCAGCCTCCGCCTGCACGACCTGGGCCCTTCCCATCTCGCCGCCGGAGGCGGTGATGAACGAGTTGAGCGCCATGTTCTGGCTTTTGAACGGTGCTGCGCGCAGACCGTCCTGCCGGAAAATCCGGCAGAGCGCGGCGCACAGCAGGCTCTTTCCGGCGTTGGACATGGTGCCCTGAACCATAATGTTATATGCCATGTGCTTCCTCCGTCACGCGCCGCATGGTTTCCAGCAGCGCTTCGTTTTCTTCGTGCAGCCGGACCGCGATGCGGTACCAGCCGGGACCGAGCCCCGGGTAATTTTCGCAATTGCGGATGGCGATGCCGCGCCGCAGAAGCGCCGTGTCCAGTCCGACCGGCGCGCGCAACAGCAGGTAGTTTGCCTCGGAAGGACAGACCGAAATGTTGAGACTCGGAAGTTCCTGCGAGAGAAACGTCCGCTCTTCGCGCACGATTTTCCGCGCCCGTGAAACCCAGGACCATTCCTGCAAGGCAGCGACGCCTGCCGCCTGTGCCGGAAGAGAGACATTCCACGGCTGGGAGCTTTGGGACATTTTGCGCAGCAGCGCATGATTTTCTGTCAGGCAGTAGCCCACGCGCGCGCCGGCAAGGGCAAAGTTTTTGGTAAACGCCTTTAAAATCAGAAGATTTTCAAATTGCGGCAGAAGGTCGCGCGCACTTTTTTCGTCCGTAAAATCGAGAAAGCACTCGTCGAGCAGCACGTGCGTGTGCTGCTTTTTGCATTGCTGCAGGACCGCCTCCAGAAGCGCGCGTGGGAAGGTTTTTCCGGTGGGGTTGTTGGGCGTGCAGAGAAACAGCGTGTCCGGCGTTTCCTGCGCCAGAAAGGAAAAAAGCGTTTCATCGGGCGTAAAATCCGGGGCATGGAGCGAAAAGCGTACGATCTTTGCACCAAAGTGCGCTGCTGCGGCGCTGTACTCTGAAAATGTAGGAGCCAGCTCCGCAATTTTTTTCGGGCGCAGCGCATCACAGTACGCATAGATCAGCTCCGCCGCGCCCGCGCCGCAAAGAACGCTCTGCTCTGGCACACCCTCGTGCGCAGCGATTGCGCGGGTAAGGGCTCTGCAATAGGGGTCCGGATACTGCCGCACCTGCGCGCAGGCGCGCTGCATCGCGGAAATCACAGACGGCGGCGGACCGAGCGGGTTGACGTTCGACGAAAAATCGAGCCGGACCTCCATGCCGTAGACATCGCCGCCGTGCGGGTTTTGCGTTTCATATAGCATAGCGGTTCCTCAGAAAATCAAAATGGCTTTGACCAGTGCGAAGACGAACAGCGCCAGCGCTGCCGCCGCATACATCAAACGGCACGCGCGCGGAATATCCTCCGGGGAAATTTCCCGCTTTGCGTCTCCGATGAAATCCTTTTTGTGCAGCACCCCGTGGTACCACGCATCGCCTGCCAGCCGAAGCCCCAGAAGCCCGGCGCAGACCGACTCTGTCTGCGCAGAGTTGGGGCTTGCGTGCTTGTAGCGGTCGCGCTGGAACATCTGCCAGCCGTTTTTGACATCCAGATGCAAAAGCGCGCCCGCTGCCAGCAGGAAAAGCGCCGAGAGCCGCGCGGGGATGAAATTGAACACATCGTCGAGCTTCGCCGGAATCAAGCCGATATTTTTATAGGGCGGCTCGACATATCCGAGCATGGAGTCCATCGTGTTGACCGCCTTATAGAAAAAGCCGAGCCCGGCACCGCCGAGCGCGAGATAAAAAAGCGGCGCGATGACCCCGTCGGATGTGTTTTCTGCCACGGTTTCGACTGCCGCGCGCGCAACGCCCGGTTCATCGAGCCTTTCCGTATCGCGCCCGACGATCATGGAGACCGCCTTCTGCGCGTCCGGAAGCGTCGCGGTTTTGAGCGCAGCATAGACCTTCATGCTTTCATCGCGCAGAGACTTTGCCGCGAGAACCTGCCAGCACATGACGCTCTCCAGCGCCAGGCGCAGATAGACGGAAATCCGCTGCGCCGCAAAAAGAAGGAGAACCGGAACGGCAGTGGAGATTGCCGCCGTGAAAAACCAGATCAGACCCCCTGCGAGAATCTCGCCGTGCGCAGTTTTGGGGCAGAGCCGCCGGAAAAACCGCTCCAGAACGGAAATCAGCTTGCCGATGGCGATCACCGGGTGCGGAAAGCCGTGCGGGTCGCCGATCAGAAGATCGAGAAACGAACCGAGCAGCAGCGCATACAAGGACCATTTCATGAACAAGCGCCTCCGTTTTGCAGCGTGAAAATCCAGACCGGATTCTGCGCCTTCATCAGATGGTAGCTTCCGGCGGCGGAGGCTTTGGAAACCTGCATCGAAATGCAGTCCGCACTCTTGAAATTTTTCATGCAGCCGGTCAGCGCGGCGGCGGATTCGAGCGTCACTGCCGTTGCAACAATTCGCGCGTGCGGGTTCTTGTGCAGGATGAGCGCCAGAATTTCCGGCAGATTGCCGGACGTTCCGCCGAGAAACACATGCGTCGGGGCAGGAAGCGCCTCGCATGCCTGCGGCGCTGCGCCGGGGACGATGTCCAGATTCTCCTGTGAGAAGCGGGTCTTGTTCTCTTGCAGAAGCGCAAGCGCCTGCTCGTTTTTTTCGATCGCAAAGACGCGCCCGCGCGATGCCTGTATTGCCATTTCAATGGAAACAGAGCCAGTACCTGCGCCGACATCCCAGCAGACGGCGTCCTGTGTGAGCTGCAATTTAGACAGACACACGCTGCGCACCTCGCTTTTGGTCATGGGGACAAGCTTTCCCGGTTCCAGACTGCGCAAAAACGCCTCGTCCGGCAGACCGTGAGTGACGATGGCGTCGGGATGATCGTTTTCAATCAGCGCGACGCTCAGCTTATCAAAGACCTGCTCTGACAGCTCTCGCGCCGTGCCGCAGGTGATTTTTTCGTCCGGGTAGCTCAGCCGCTCGCCGACGCTGACGCGCACCTGCGAAAGACCGGCGTCAACCAGCCGCGCGCACAGCGCCTGCATGCCGTTAGGTCCTCCGACCAGGGCGAAGACCTTCCGGTTGGCGCGCACGGCGCGGGCAATGTCGGCGGTTCTTCCATGCAGGCTGACGATTGCCGCATCGTCGTAGCTTGCACCCAGCTTCGCACACAGGTAGCTCATGGAGCTGATGCCCGGAAGGACCGTCACTTTGCAGCCGGACAGCAGCGGAAGAAGCTTCTTCGCGCCGCTGAAAAAGCCGGTGTCTCCGGAGAGGACGACGGTAAAGGTCCGGCATTCGGGATGCGCGCGGACCGCCGAAGCGATGTTCTCCGGGGCAATGGCGTCGCAGGTCTGCTGCCCGGGACGCGCGACGGCGTCCAGCATGCGCTGCGCGCCGATGAGACAGTCGGATTTTTGAATTGTCTCGCGGATGGCGGGGAGCTGAAAGCGCTCGCTGCCGGGACCGATGCCGGCAAGGAAGACCTCCGGGGTTAGAGGAAAGCCGAAGCGGCTGCAAAGCGTCGAGATGGTTTCCTCCAGGGAAAGACCGGCATCCGCCTCCGGCGGACGACCGATGACGACCAGCTTTGCACCTGCCTGTTTTGCGCCTGCCGCCTTTTCCTCGAAGCCGCCGGGCGCGCCGCCGTCCTTCGTGACAAGAAAGGCGGCTGTGATGCTTTGGAGCATGGTGGCGTTCATTGCAGCGGAAAACGGTCCCTGCATCGCGAAAATGTGCGCGGGCGGGAGCCCTGCCTTCTGGCAGGCATCCAGGGACGACGCCAGGGGCAGCACGCGCGCCCAGACCCGGTTTGAAAAGTCTTCGATGGCAGCGTATTGGGATAACTCCTTGCTACCGGTGGTCAGCAGAATCCTGCCGCTTGTCCGGCGCAAAAAAGAGATCGCTTCTTCGGTGGTTTCAAAATACAAAGCATCGGGGGAAACGGCAGAGGGCTTGCGCAGAAGCCTTAAATACTGCGTGTCGGTTTCCCGGCAGGCGCGCGCGATGCTTTTGGTGATGGACTGCGCGTAGGGGTGCGTGGCGTCGACGACGAGATCGAAGCGCTGCGTCTGCAGCAGGGCGGCAATTTCGTCTGCGGGAAGCTTTTTCGCCGAGACGGTCACATGCCCGGACGCGGGCAGCAGCGACTGCGCGTAGTCTGTTACCACGCAGGCGGTCACATTGCAGGGCTGCGCGGACAGAAATTCAACCAGCTCGCGTCCCTCAGTTGTGCCGCCGAAGACACAGATGTTATACATTGCGGTATCCTCTCGGTGTCAGGAGCGCGCCGGACAGCTCCTTGGTGGACGAGTTTCCGATGAAGACGGTGCAGAACATGTCGACCGGCGCAGTCTGAAGCTCTTTGAGCGTCAGAACGCGGTGCGATTGCCCCTCGCGTCCGATGTTGCGGACGATGCCGCAGAGCCGGTTCTCCGGCAGCACGCGCAGCAGGATTTCGCAGGCGCGCGCCAGATGCTCGGGTCTTCCGTGGCTTGCGGGGTTGTAGATCGCAATCGAAAAATCCGCCTGCGCGGCGGCAAGCAGCCGCTTTTCAATCGTTTCCCAAGGGGTCAGGCGGTCAGACAGACTCACGACGGCAAAATCGTGTGTCAGCGGCGCGCCCAGCACCGCGCCGCCGGAGCATGCGGCGGTCAGACCAGGGACCGCTTCGATTTCCGGCTGCGTGCTTTCTCCGCGCAACTCGAAGACCAGCGCTGCCATGCCGTAGATGCCGCTGTCGCCGGAGCAGACGAGACACACGGTTTTTCCCTCGCGCGCCAGATCGAGCGCCAGCTGGCAGCGGGCGACCTCCTTCGTCATGGGCGTCTGATAGAGCGCCTTTCCGGGGTAGCGGTCCTTGACCAGATCGACATAGACCGGATACCCGACGATGGCGTCGCAGGCGCAAAGTGCGCGGTCGGCGCGGATGGTCATGTTTTCAAAATTTCCGGGGCCGATGCCCACAACAAATACTTTACCCAAAGTCTACCTCCCAATGCTCGATGGCAACGGCGACGGTGACGCCGCCGCAGATGGTTTTCGGAACCAGAAGCCGCTCTGCGCCCAGCATCGCCGCGCGCTCGCAGACGCAGCCCACGCCTGTGACGGATGCGACGAAGCCGGAATCCGAAAAGCTTCCCGGCACGGCGGCAAGCGCCTGCGCGCTGTAAAACTGCGCCGGAAGACGAAGCGTCCGGCAAGCTGCCAGAAGCCCCGGTTCGTCTTTTTTCAGGTCAATCGAATAGACGCCCGCGGCAGCGCGCAGGTCGAGCGCATGATCCGCAAAAACCTGCCGGAAGGCGGACACAACCGCCTCCTCGCAAATGCCCCTGCGGCAGCCGACGCCGACGCGCAGCTTTCTGGGAATCAGGCGCAGCGTTTGCTCGAAGGGCGATTTTGTGTCGCAGCCGATGTACACGCCAAGCTTGCCCGAGGCTGCTTCGAAAATTCCGCCCGGAAGTGCGGATGCAATCGAAAACGCACTCATAAGCGGCAGGTCGCGCTCCAAAATGGCAGCGGAAAACGCTTTGGCAAGCGCCATATCGGAAATCGCGCAGTCATTTCGCGCTGCCCAGGCATCGACGGAAAACTTGCCGTGAGCGTCGGTCGCGGTGGTAATGACCGCCGCGGCATGCAGCGCGGCGGCAAGCGCCTGCGCAAGCTCGT
>DPCD01000021.1:24926-25384 GCA_003516765.1 Clostridiales bacterium
TTGCCCCGCCGATGTGTCCGGAGAGAATCGGAATGACAAAGCGCGCCCGGTCGTCGATCACAAGCACTGCCGGGTCCGTCTTTTTGCTGCGGACGAAGGGCGCAATCTCCCGCACGGCAATGCCGCACGCGCCGATGAAAATGAGCGCGCCGCAGCGCGAAAATTCCGCGCCGTAGACGCCTTTTTCCAGCGGCAGAAAGCCGGGCTGGGCAAAGCGCGAAAGCGTATAACAGACGGTATCGTGCGCGGTGAAAGCCGACGAAACCCGTCTTGCAGTCTCGCAGCCGGTGCGGCTGTAGCAGAAGATTGCCGCGGTCATTCGCTTGCCTCGCGGAACTCAGTGGAAAAGCCGGGGTGATAGAGAAGAGACCTCATATACTCGACTCCGAGGCAGCCGCCGACGACGATCAGGGACGTTTTGGTAAGACCGTTCTGCGTGACCGTCTCGTGAAGCGTCC
>DPCD01000021.1:25581-40424 GCA_003516765.1 Clostridiales bacterium
ACCGTCTCGTGAAGCGTCCCCACGGTGCAGCGGAAGATTTTCTGATCGCGCCAGGTCGCCTTGTAAACAACGGCAGCAGGCGTGGTTTCTGCATAGCCGCCCGCGAGCAGGTCCTTTTGCAGCTGCTCGGTCAGGGAGGTGCTGAGAAACAGCACCATCGTCGCCTGATGGACAGCAAGCGAGCGGATGGATTCTTTCTCCGGAACGGGCGTTTTTCCGGCAGCGCGGGTGATGATCACCGTCTGGCTGACATCCGGCAGCGTGTATTCTGCTTTTAACGCCGCTGCCGCACCGCAGAATGCGCTCACGCCGGGGCAGACGTCGTAGGAAATCTGGAGCTTTTCCAGCTCGTCAAACTGTTCGCGCACCGCGCCGTAGATGCTCGAGTCTCCGGTGTGCAGGCGCACGGTGGTTTTGCCTGCCGCCTCCGCATCGCGCATGACGGCGATGACTTCTTCGAGCGTCATGGTTGCGCTGTTGTGAATCTCGCAGCCGGGCTTCGCGTAGGAAAGAAGCTCGGGGTTTACCAGAGACCCCGCGTAAATGATCACGTCCGCCTCGGCAAGAAGCCTTGCCCCGCGCACGGTGATGAGGTCCGCCGCGCCGCTCCCGGCGCCGACAAAATGTACCATAGTTCAGCCCTCCCTGATTTGCTGCAATAACGTCTGTGCCTGTGTGGTCTGGCACAGAAGACCATATTCCTTCGAAAAAACAATCGCGCCCGCCGTCATTTTGCCGCATTTATGCCCGAGGTTTTCCTCGATGCGGGAAGCAAGGCGCGTGAGCGTCTGCTCGTACAAGCCTTCCTCTTTTAAGATGCGAAGGCAGTCGTCGCACATGACGCAGGCGAGAAGCTCGCGCACCTTTTCCGCGCGCAGCCCCAGCGCCGCGGCGTGCGCGGCAAGAAGCTCCATGCGGCAGTCGCCGTATTTGGAGTGTGTGTTCCACATGCCGCCCGAGAGCTTGACAAGCTTTCCAATGTGCCCGACCAGAAGCGCGCCCGAAAAGCCGAGCTCCCGGCAGAGTTCCAGCGCGTCGCCGATAAAATTGGACGTCAGAACCGCTGTTCGGGGGTCTAAGCCGATGCAGGAGTGAATATAGTCCGCGCCGTAGTTTCCGGGCGTGAGCAGCACGTAATCTGCGCCGGTTTCGCGCCGCTGGCGCAGCTCGACGCGGATGGTGTCGACCAGCGCCTGCTCGCTCATGGGCTCGACGATGCCGCTTGTCCCAAGAATGGAAATGCCGCCGGTAATGCCGAGGCGGGGATTGAACGTTTTTTGGGCGAGATGTTCTCCATCCGGAACGGAGATGATCACAGAAATGCCGCCGGAGTAGTCGCAAAGCCTGCAGACCTCGCGGACATTTTCTTCGATCATGCGCCGGGGCACCGAGTTGATGGCAGCGGCGCCCACGGGCTGGTCCAGCCCGCGCCTGGTGACTCTGCCGACGCCGAAGCCGCCGTCGATGAAAACGCCGGGGGCGTCCGTTTTCCGGACGCTTGCGAAAATAAGCGTATCTCGCGTGGCGTCCGGGTCGTCGCCGCTGTCTTTTCGGATGGCGCAGGAAACAAAATCAGGACCCTGCGTGATTTCCAGTACAGAAAGCGTCAGCAAGATGCCCTTCGGTGTCAGAAGCTCGACCGTTTCTTTTCTGCGCCCGGTCAGAAGCATGAAGCAGGCTGCTTTCGCTGCCGCCGCCGCGCAGGAGCCGGTCGCATAGCCGAGGCGCAGGCGCTTGCCGTCTTTGATGATGTATTCTTCCATTTATCGCCGGATCTGGTAGAGCAGCGCGTTGCAGATTGCCGCGGCGACGTTGCTGCCGCCCTTTCTGCCGCGCGCGACGATAAAGGGGGCGGGGGAGTTTGCGATCAGCTGCTCCTTGCTCTCCACGACGTTTACAAATCCGACCGGAACGCCGATGATCAGCGCAGGCAGAAGCGCGCCTTCCTGCATGAGGTTTTCCAGGCAGAACAGCGCCGTGGGCGCGTTTCCGATGGCAAAGATGCAGGGCTTTTCGAGCTTCGCCGCTTTTTCCATCGACACGAACGCCCGCGTCACGCCGCGCTGCTTTGCCTCCTGCGCAACGTCCGCATCCGACATGAAGCAGTGGACCGCGCCGCCGAGGCTTTCCAGCACCGTTTTGTTGATGCCGGCGCGCGCCATCTGCGTGTCGGTGACGATGTCGCAGCCGGCTTTGAGCGCCTCGATTCCTTTTTGCACAGCGTGCGGGGAAAAGACAAGATTGTCCGCGTAGTCAAAGTCCGCGGTGGTGTGGATGGCGCGCTTGATTACAAGCGCATTTTCAGGGTCCAGCTTGCGGTCTCCCAGAAGCTCGGTGATGATCTCGAAGCTGCGCGCTTCAATGTCCATGGGTTTCAGCTGCTCCGGCATGGCGGAAAGACTCCTTTCGGCAGGCGTCCAGAAAACGGACGGCAAAGGTTGGATTGGCGTAAAAATGAAAGTGCGGGAAGCCCGCATAGAGCGTATCGGTTGCGACGGCGCAGGTCCAGCGCCTGCCGGATGGCTTTTCGGCAGTAAAATCGCTGCCGGGCTGTTCTGCGTCCCAGTGGTGAAATTCATGGGCAGGAATCGACTGCCCCGCGCGGCAAAGGAGGTTATCCTTCGAAGCGGTAAGCGTCACGTAGCCGAAGCGGGTGAGCTTGCCGGTGTCAAAGCAGCCGCCCGGCAGCACGCCTGCCATCGGGCAGCCGCCGATTGCCTCGGTCAGATACATGAAACCGCCGCACTCGGCGATGCACGGAAGCCCCGCGCAGACTGCTTCGCGGATGCTTTGGCGCATGGTTTCGTTCCCGGAGAGCGCCTGCGCGTAAAGCTCCGGATAGCCGCCGCCAAGATACAGCCCGTCGAGGTCTTCCGGCAAAGCGTTGTCGTGGAGCGGGCTGAAATCGATGAGATTTGCGCCCAGACGGCGCAGAAGCTCCAGACTGTCTTCATAGTAAAAGCAGAACGCGCGGTCGCGCGCCACACCGATACGCACGGGTTTTCCCGCCTCCGGAAGAGAGAGCGGTTCAAAGCAAAGTGCGGGCGCCTCGTTTGCCAGCTGCAGCAGCCGGTCCAGCTCCAGCGTTTGTTCCGCCTGCTGCGCCAGACGCTGCATTTTTTCCTTGAGATGGTCGACCTCCTGCGCGGTCACAAGCCCGAGGTGGCGGCTTTCAAGCGTGCAGCCAGGGAGCGTCGGCAGATAGCCGCAGGCGGCAATGCCGAAGCGCGCTTCCAGTTCGCGGGAAAGCGCTGCGTAGCTCATGGCGGTGCAGCCGTTGAGAATCACGCCGCGGATGCCGCTTTCCGGCTGAAAGCGCAGGAAACCTTCGATGCTTGCCAGTACGGACAGCGCCGCGCCGCGCGCGTTTACGATCAAAACGGCAGGGCTTTGCGTCTTTTGCGCAAGCTCAAAAGTGCTTGCGCGTGTAGAGGTCAGCCCCAACCCGTCATAGTAGCCCATGACGCCCTCGATGACGCTCACGCCGCAGCCGCGGCTGTTTTCGAAAAGCAGCGCGCGCAGCGTGTTATCGGAAAAGAAGAACGAGTCGAGGTTCGAGGCTTTTGCGCCGATAATCCGGCTGTGAAACATCGGGTCAATGTAGTCCGGTCCACATTTGCAGGCGGCGGGTTTGAGACCGCGGTTTACAAACGCCTGCAAAATGGCGCAGGCGACAGTCGTTTTGCCGCAGCCGCTGTTTGTCCCGGCGAGAACCAGCCGGGGAATGGAAGCTTGCATCAGATCACACCTCCCGTACGACGATGGTTGCAAAATAACTGAGATCATCCGGCAGATTTCGAAGGTCATGGAAAACCTGCTGCGTCGGAAGACCGCAGTCGCAGACAAGCGCCGCGCGGTCCAGAAGACCGACTTTCTCCAGCGCCGCGACGGTATCGCCGATGGCGGAGCCGGACTTCATCAGGACCTTTGTGCCCGGGAGATGGAGCGCCGCTTGCAGGTCCGTGCTTCCGGGAATGATATGAAGCGGCGCGTTTTCTTCCGTCAGACTCCAGCCGAGCTGGGCGGCAACGGCGGAAAAGCTCGTGACGCCGGGGATCATCTTCGCGGGGAAGCCCGCTTTTTGCAGGCGGTCAAAGATGTAGTATGCGGTGGCGTAGATCGAGACGTCACCGAGATTGACCATCGCGACATCCTGCCCGCGCGAAAGAAAGCCCTCCAGCTGCGCGCAGATTGCCCGGTAGCTTTCTTCGCGGACAGCCGGGTCGCGGGACATGGTAAACCGGAGCGGCAGGATTTTCTTTTTGGAGAGGTCCACGGCACCGCGCGCAATGTCCAGCGCCAGCATCTGCCCGCTTTTGGTCTGCGGCGCGGCAATGACGGGGCTCTGTTCCAGAATTCTGACCGCTTGCAGCGTCAGAAGCGAAGCGTCGCCCGGACCGACGCCGACGGCATAAAAGGTTCCGAATGTGTTATCCATAGTATCCCTCAAGGAACAAAGTCGAGTGTGGCAAAGCACGGGTCGTATTTGCCCGGCTCCATGTGATAGAGCTTTGCGATGTAGTCGCGCGTGAAAATTTCCTCGGGCGGTCCGACCTTGTCAATCCGGTCGCCTGCGACGCATACAACAGTGTCGGAGACGCGCGCGGCAAGGTCCAGCTCATGAAGCGACATCAGAACCGCAAGGTCCTTTTCGCGCACCATGCGCTTTAAAATGCTCAGAAGTTCAAGCTTGTAGCGGATATCGAGAAAGCTTGTCGGCTCGTCGAGGACGATCAGCTCCGGCTGCTGGCACAGCGCGCGCGCCAGCAAAATCCGCTGCCGCTGCCCGTCGCTGACGGCGCGGAAGGGCTTATCGGCAAAGTCGAGCGCATCGGTCTGCCGAAGGCTTTCTTCGACGATCTGCTTGTCTTCCGCGCGCAGAACGCCGAGCCTTCCGGTGTAGGGATATCTGCCGGAGCTTACCACATCGCGGCAGCTCATCAGCTCGGGGTTCATGCGGGCAGTCATTAAGATTGCCATGCGGCGGGCGATCTCTGACCGGCTTTGCTTGCGCAGGTCCTGCCCGTCGAGAAGAACGCTTCCGCCGACGGCGGGAAGCTGAGAGATGATCGTTTTGAGAATGGTGGATTTGCCGGAGCCATTGGGTCCGATGAGCGTGACGATTCTGCCGCGCTGCACGCGAAGACAAACGTCGTGCAGGATGGCTTTTCCGTCGTACCCGGCGTCCAGATGCTCCGTTTTGAGATAGGCGTCCATGCTAGCCTGCCTTTCTGCGCACCATCATATAAATGACGACGGGCGCGCCGAAGATTGCTGTAACAGAGCTGATGCTGACCTCGGTGGGGGCAAAGGCGGTGCGGGCAATGAGGTCGCACATCAGGCAGAACGCGCCGCCGCCCAGAAAGCACGCAGGAATGAGCAGCAGCGGCTCTGCAGAGTGAAACAGAGACTTCATCAGGTGTGGTACGGCGATGCCGACAAAGGAGATGGGACCTGCAAACGCGGTCACGCAGGCGGAAAGCACGCTCGAAAGGAGAATCAACGCCGTGCGGAAGGCTTTTAAGGCAACGCCCATATTCTGCGCGTAGACCTCGCCCAGCTGATAGGCGCGGATGGGCTTGGAGAGGAAAAACGAAAGGACCAGCGCCGTGCCGCAGACCAGCACCATGGTTTTGACGTTCTCCCAGCTCATGCCGGAAAACGAGCCCATCGACCAGTTGTGAAGGTTCACGATGTTGGAGTCGTCGGCAAAGGTGACCAGAAGGTCCGTCGCTGCCGAGCAGATATAGCCGATCATAACGCCGCAGACGACGAGCATGCTCATGTGCCGGACCTTCTGCGACACGGCAAGGACAAAGCCCATCGAGACCATCGCGCCCAGAAACGCCACTGCGATCAGAGCCGCAGACGAGGCGGTATGCCCGCGCGATAAAAGCGCGATCATGGTGATGGCAATCGTGAGCTTTGCGCCGGAGGAAATGCCGAGGACGAAGGGGCTTGCGATGGGGTTGTGGAAAAACGTTTGCAGCAGATAGCCCGAGACGGACAGTGCGCCGCCCAGGATAAGCGCCGAAACAAGCCGCGGCAGGCGGATTTGCAGCAAAATGCTGCGCTGCGAGCCTTCCGCACCGCCGCGCAGGATTTCCAGTATTTCAGACGCAGACAGCCGGACGCTGCCCGCGAAAAGATTCCAGATCAGAAAAATGACCGTCAGCAGAAGGAGCAGCAGGAAGCCGCCCCAGATGCGAAGGGTTTTATTGTGTTCCATACTGCTCCTCCTTTGGTTATGACAGTCTGCGCAGGAACCGCAGCTCCGCGTCCGGCGTATTTTCGTCGGTCAGAACGGCGTGGACGTCGAGAAGCATGTCGCCGAGCGCCAGCGATTGCTGATAAAAATTTTTGGTGATGCACCAGACATTGCCGCTTTTGACGGCTTTGAAGTCCGCCAGAAGCGGGCTTTTTGCCAGCAGCTCGTCGATGCTTTGCAGCTCACCGTCGATGGTGCTGTTGTAGATCAGCACGTCTGCATCCGCAGCGGCGCTGTAAAAGGATTCCATCTGAATGGTCATGGTCGAAAGCGCGTTTTCTTCTTCGCTCTCGTCGAAGGAAAGGTATTCTCCGCCCGCGAGGCGGATTGCCTTTGCAATGTAGTCGCCCGACTTGCGGACGTTGACCGCGCCGGAGTTGTTGATGTAGAAAAACGAGACGGTTTTCCCGGTAGACGGCTGGTCGAGAATGCCGGAGAGGGAGGCAAGGCACGATTCAAAATCCGCAGTAGCTTGCGCCTCTTTTCCGACCAGCGCGGCATAGAGTTTCAGCCACTCGATGCGCCCGAGCGGATCCGATTCGTAGCTGGAGCGCTCAACGAGAACCGGCACGCCGACGGTTTGCAGCTGCTCGATGACCTCCGGTGTGTGGTAGACCATGGTGTTTTCAATCGCCAGGTCGCAGCCTGCGCCCAGAATCGTCTCATAGTCTGGCGCAGAATATTTTCCGGCATAGACCATGCTGCCGTCTTCCATGGCAGCCTTCGCGCTTTCAATGTACCAGTCAGACGCTTTCAGACCGCTCAGGGCAATCCGGTCCACCGCGTCCAGGCGGTCGAAATAGTCCATGGCGGCGGAGGCGACGAGATAGATGTGAGAAAGCGGCTGGCGCAGGATGGTGATGCTAGATGGGACGTTTTCGGGGACGGCAGCGTCTTCTGCGACGAGCAGAAATTCCTGATCGCTGCCGATGGTGATGTCCGTGTAGCCGCCTTCTGCATAGCGGACCGAAAACTGCGTGGCGTAGGACAGCGGAAGGGATGTATCAAAGCGCAGCTCCTCCCACTGCGGTGCGGCGCTCGGTTCCAATTCTGCGGTCTGCTCTGCGGCGGTCTGCTGCGGCTGAGATTCCTGCTTCTGCGCCGCGCAGCCGGAAAACAGCAGCAGCGCGGCAAGAAGTGTCAAAAGAAGCTTTTTCATCCGGCAGGCGTGAGCGTGGCAGACGCAAAGTTCAGGGTGTATTCAATTTCATGGGGCGTGCTCATGGCAGTGGTGTCGCCGATGACGGTCAGGTCCGTATCAAAGGCGGCAACGGGAATTTCAAACGTCGAGCCCGGCTCGGTTGTCAGAACGTCGTAGTGTTCGCCGTCAACGACCATGTAGTCATACTTGCTGCTGCTCCAGACGACCGTCGCGGTGACGGCGCCATCCTTGACCGTCAATGTCACGGGAGAAGCAATGTGGGATTTGCCGGAGCCGCCGGAGAAGGCAACCTCTGCGGTATATGAGCCGTCGGCAAGCCCCAGATCCTGCGCGGTTTTGCCCGCATCTTCCTGCGGCTCGGGGTTCGAAACGGAAACCTTGTGGTCGTACCAGACGCCCTTCTTGCCGATGAGCGCGAGGTCAAACTCGGTATCAAGCGCGGGGACGGGGATATCGAAGGCGTAGACTTCCTCGGAAAGTCCGTCGGAGTAGGTGACAGTGTCGGTTGTGGGCTGCAAAAGCACCGCGCCGTCTTTCTGCGCGTCCTCGGCAAGACCGGGGAAGAGGTTCAGAATCGTCTTGGAGACGAGACTGACATGGATGGTCATTTCGCCGTCCTTGACGGTGAGCGTACCTTTGCCGTCGCATGCCTCGTTGGCGTGGAACATGGAGCTGTCGGTGTCAAAATCGGCGGTATAGACGCCGTCTGCAAGCGCGGGCTCTTCGGCAACCGGTTCTTCTTCGGCGGCAGGGGGTTCTTCAGCGGCAGGCTGCTCCGCAGCAGGTTCTTCGGCAGCGGGCTGCTCTGTCTGCGTGGGCTGGGAATCAGCGGCGGGGGGTTCTGCCGGAGCGCTGGCGCAGCCGGTCAAAACGGCGGCAAGCAGCAGAGCGGCAAGCGTCAATGCAAGAAGTTTTTTCATTTCGGTGTCCTCCTGAGTGTGCGTTGCTCCGGGGAAGAGCGGACTTCCCCGGAGCAGTAGTTTTGGATGGAATTAAGCGTTCAGCGCGTCAATCGCAGCCTTGGTGTGGGCGACATAGAGCGCCTGCACATCGGCAATCTCGCCGAGACCGGCGATCTGGCAGTCGACGGTAAAGCCGGCAGCTTCAAACATGGTCTTCCAGGAATCGTCCTCGGAGCCTGCCATGTCGTTGTTGGCGTGGTCGCCGGCGACAACCATCAGCGGGCGCAGCACGACGTTGGTGTAGCCTGCTGCCTTGACAGCTTCGATAACTGCCTCACAGGAGGTCTCTTCGGGCTCGCCCTCGACGGTGCCGATGAAGACGTTTTCATAACCGAGCTGCTGCATCTGGGCCTGCATCTGGCTGTAGGTGACCTTTGCAACATGCGCGGTGCCGTGGCCCATGAAGACGAAAGCGGTGCCGGCTTCCTTAGCAGCGTCAACGCTTTCAAAGCCGGAGTCTGCAACAGCGGCAGCAGTGATCGCCTTGGCAACAGCTTCCTTGTCGGCGTTGATGACGGTAGCGTCGGAACCAACTTCGCCGAGCATCGGCTCTGCGATGGCAACGGACTCGAACTTATCCTTGTACTGCTCGAGCGCTTCGCACATTTCGTCGTATTCAGCGCCGTGCATCAGATGTGTCGGCTGGACAACGAGGTTCTTCACGCCGTTGGCAACTGCGCGGTCCAGAGCCTGCGTCATGTTGTCGATCTTCTCGCCGTCACGAGCCTGAATGTGGTTGATGATGATCTGCGCGGTGAAGGCGCGGCGGACCGACCAGTCGGGGTTCGCTTCCTGCAGCGCGTCTTCGATGCCCTTGATGTCGGCGACGCGGCTGTCATTGAAAGACGTGCCGAACGAGACGACCAGCAGCTCATTCTCGCCGATATCGTCCTGGTTTCTGGGATCATCCTTGGAGGCGTCGCCGGTGTCGAGCCCGAAGTAGTCGGGGCTTGCTTCGTCACCCTCGACGAGCGCCTTCTGTGCGTCGGTCAGGGCGTCCCATGCTGCCTTTGCAGCTTCGCACTGGGCGTCGGTTTCGTTGGTGCGGGTCTGGACATAGATGGCGTCAATCATAGCGGCAACCTCATCGGCAGCTGCCTGATCGAGCTCTTCCTGCGAAGGCTCTTCGGCAGCGGTGGTTTCTTCGGTGGTTTCTTCTGCGGGCGCATCGGGCGTCTGGGCGGGTTCTTCGGTGGTCTGTTCCGGCTCAGCCGGGGTTTCTGCCTTGCTGCTGCACGCGGCAAGGACGCTCAGCAGCATAACGGCTGCGAGCAGAAGTGCGAGGGTCTTTTTCATGGGGTGTTACCTCTTTTCAAAAATGTTCTGAAAGAAATATAAAAACGGCTGCATTTCCGCAGCCGTTCTTCCTAACCGTATCATCTGTTGCGCGCAAGGCAAAAAGCCCCGGCGCAGTCAAACTTGCAGGAAGGTCAACCCGTAGACAGCGGATTTGAAATTCCACGCCGAGGCAGGTCTCCTGACTTCGATCATCGCAGGTCTGCCCTTCCCGGTTTCCCAGTGGTATTGCAGACGACTCCCGTACACAGTGACTGTATCGCTCCGGATTCACACCGGATTCCCTTTTCACCCGCCGCTTCCGCGGCAGACACCTTGGCGCTACTATTCTATATTTTTTCAGACGCCCACATTATAACACAGGGCGAAAGGTTGTCAATTATGCAGAGTGCTGATTTTTTTGTGAAAAGAGCGGGAGAACCGTTGCAATCCCAAGAAAAACAATTTTTTACAGCTCTTTCTGCTACTTCCTGCCACGCCGGGGGCAGGCGGTTCCATGCGGCGGCTTGACACCGGCGCATGTTTCCAGTATAATAGGCACAATTTACAGATTAGAAGGAGGCTTACACGGAGCATGGATACCGACGCTGGCGACAATCCCGGGCGAAGACTGGTCTGCCATCTGTTTTTGCGAGCATATCTGCGCTGCATGATGCAGGGCGGACGTGCTTTTTTGCGTCTATAGGCAAAACGGAACGAAATAAAAAACAGACGACAGAAAGGGAGTTCGAAATTGTCTACAACCACATGTATCATTGTTATGGCGGTCTGCCTGCTGCTGTCCGCCTATTTTTCGGCGACGGAGACCGCGTTTTCCTCGGCAAACAGCACACGGCTGAAAACGCTTGCGGAGAAGGGAAACAAAAACGCGGCGCTGGCGTGCCGCCTGCTCGGGCAGTATGACAAGCTGCTGTCTACGATTCTCATCGGCAACAACATTGTGAACATTCTTATGGCGTCCATCGGCACAGTGCTTTTTGTCCGGTGCTACGGGGACGCGGGCGCGACGATTTCCACCGTCGTGGTGACGGTGGTGGTGCTGATCTTCGGCGAAATTTCACCCAAAAGCATCGCCAAGGACTGCGCCGAGCGCTTTGCGATGCGTTCAGCGCCGATTCTGCAGGTGTTTCTTTACATTCTCACGCCGCTCAATTTCCTGTTTTCCCTCTGGAAAAAGCTGCTGGCAAAGGTGTTCCGCCTGAACGCGGAGAGCAAAATGTCGCAGGAGGAGCTGCTGATGCTCGTCGACGAAGTGCAGCAGGACGGCAGCATCGACAAAAACGAGGGAGAGCTGCTCAAAAACGCGATTGATTTTTCCGAGCAGCAGGCGAAGGACATCCTCATTCACAGGGTCGACCTTGCGGCGCTTCCGATTACGGCGAGCAAGGAGGAAATCGCCGCGCTGTTCGACGAGACGAAATACTCCAGGCTGCTCATCTATCAGGACTCGATTGATCATATCCTCGGCACGGTTTTGCAGAAGGATTTTTACGTCGGCTGCGGCATCACGAAAAAGCCCATCCGCGACATTCTCGTGCCGCCGGTTTTCGTGCTGGAAAACGAGCCGATCAGCCGGCTTCTCAAGAAGCTCCAGAAGGAGAAGACGCATGTCGCCGTCGTGGTCGACGAGTACGGCGGAACCTGCGGCATTGTGACGATGGAGGACATTCTTGAGGAGCTGGTGGGCGAGATCTGGGATGAGCACGATGAGGTGGAGGTCTTCATCCGCAAGACAGGACCCGATACGTATCTGGTCGACGCGGGCATGGACTTTGAAGATTTCGCGAGCTTCTTCCATCTGAAAAGCGACTCGGAGATGACCTCCGTCAGCGGCTGGGTGATGGAGCAGTTCGGGCGCGTGCCGGAGAACGGGGAGCGCGTTTCGTGCGGCAATCTCGACGTGCTGGTCACAAAGGTCGACAATCACCGCATCGAGGAAATCCAGCTCACACAGAAAAAACCGGCGCAGGCGCCGGCGGCACAGGCATAAATCCGGGCGGTAAGGTCCGCTGCGAGTACGCTCGCGGCGGACTTTTTTCTGCGCTGCGGCATTTGCGACTTTTTTACATTATTTTACGTAGAAGTAACATTTGATAATGCATATCGCGACAATTTGCTGTATAATTGAAATTACAAACAGAATGTTTAGGCTTCTTCACGGTGACGAAGCGCCGCGCGGATTTTGGGGCAAAGGTCACAAAATAAACCTGGCTTTTCCTGCAATCTGACATAAATTCCAGAATCAGACGAAATAATCGGCGGATAGTATTGATTTTGCGATTTCCATGTGCCATATTATTGGCACGCAGCACCAATTTGGGTGCAAGTTGGGAAAAAGCCCTGTTTCTGACAGGTGGGCGGCAAGTCGATGGAACCGCAGGTGACAAATCAGGAAGATAATATCAATCACTCGCCCGAGCCTTCGATGGACAAAATTCTGGAGTCCGACGACGAGCCGTATACCACGGGTCCTGTGACCATGGTCGGAGATTACGAGTATATTGGCGTTCTCGATCTTCCGGTGCTGAACCTGTCGCTGCCGATCATGTCCGACTGGGACTATGAGCGGCTCAAGATGGCGCCCTGCCGCCAGTTCGGCAGCGCCGCGACCGACGATCTGGTCATCGCGGGGCACAACTACATCAACCACTTCGGAAGCCTCGGCATGCTCAAAGCCGGAGACTCCGTCACCTTTACCGACACAGACGGCGCGGTCAATACTTACGTCGTCTCCGAGACCGCAACCATCAGCCCCACCGAGACCGAAAATGTCACAGAAAGTGGCTAGCCCCTCGTCCTTTACACCTGCACCTACGGCAGACAATCGCGTATCGTGATCTATTGCAGCCGCGCCTGAATCAGTTGAAAACGCTCCGCCATCTCAGATGGCGGAGCGTTTTTGCGCGATTTTGAATCAGACAATGCAAGTCCAGTTGAAGGGGTCGGGCTTCGTGCCCCACTGGATGCCGGTCAGCTCGTCGTAGAGCTTCTGGGAAAGCTCGCCGATCTGGTTGTTATTCACGACGTACTTGTCGTCGTTCCAGGCAAGCTCGCCGATGGGGGAGATGACCGCTGCCGTGCCGACGCACCACGCTTCTTCGAGCGTGCCGTTCTTCGCTGCCTCAAACAGCTCGTCGACGCTGAGCAGCCGCTCCTCAACCGGAACACCCCAGCTCTTGAGAAGCTCGATGCACGATTTGCGCGTCACGCCGCGAAGAATCGAGCCGGTGAGCATCGGCGTGACGACCTTGCCCGTAATTTTGAACATGACGTTCATGCCGCCGCCCTCTTCGACGTATTTGCGCTCGACACCGTCGAGCCACAGCACCTGCGAGTAGCCCTTTTCGATTGCCTTGTCGCCCGCGCGGTTTGCCGCCGCGTAGTTGCCGCCGCACTTTGCCTCGCCCGTGCCGCCGCGCACCGCGCGAACGTCCTCGGTTTCGACCATGATGGGGACGGGCTTGAGACCGTCGGAGAAGTAGCTGCCGGACGGGGAGAGGATGATGGCAAACGTTGCCTCATGCACGCCGTGCAGCGCCAGGGTCGGGTCGGTGGAGTACAGGAACGGGCGGATGTACAGGGACGTGCCGGGGTCCGAGGGGACCCAGTTGGAATCGATCTTGACCAGCTCTTTGATTGCCTGCAAGCCGTCTTCTTCGTCGATGCGCGGAAGACCGAGCCGGTCGCACGAGCGGTTCAGACGCGCGACATTCTCCCAGGGTCTGAACAGCTGCACCTCGCCGTCCGGGCGGCGGTATGCCTTGAGCCCTTCAAAGACCTCGGTGCCGTAGTGCAGAACGCTTGCCGCAGGCGAGACGGAAATGGGACCGAAGGGGACGATGCGCGCGTTGTGCCAGCCGTCGCAGTCGGTGTAGTCCATCAGGAACATGTGGTCGGTGAAGACCGTGCCGAAGCCCAGCTTGTCGGACGCAGGAAGCGTACCATGGTTCGGATTGGGTGTAACAGTGATTTTCATAATCATAGCCTCCTATGAGAAAATTCCAGATAAAATCAAAGGTCTTTGAGGTGCTCCATGTTTGTGCGGATGCCCTCGCAGCAGGCGTGGAACGTCGCTTTTTCTTCCTCGGTGAGCGGCAGCTCTACAACCTCTTCCACGCCGTTTGCGCCGATCACACACGGAACGCCGGCGAAGAGCCCGCTTTCGCCATACTCGCCGCAAAGCTCTGCGCTTGCCGGCATGATTGCCTTTTCATCGTGCAGCACGATGTGCGCCATGCGCGCGGCAGTCGTCGCGATGCCGTATTCGGTGCAGAACTTGCCGGAGAACGTGACCCAGCCGCCGCCGATGGACTCTTTTTGCAGCGCAGCGCGGTCGAAACGGAAGCGCTCGTCTTTTTCTGCCCAGACATCGAGCGGCATGCCGCGGAAGCTGACGCAGGACCAGGGGGCAAACTGCTGGTTGCCGTGTTCGCCGAGCATGTAGCAGGTGATGGACTTGTGGTCGATGCCGGTCTGGCGCGCCAGGGCGCTGAGAAGACGCGAGGTGTCAAGCCCTGTGCCGGTGCCGAAAACTCTGCCTCTCGGAAGCTTGAGCCCGAGCGCCAGCTCGCGCGTGACGATATCGCAGGGGTTCGTGATGTTGATGAGAACGCCGTCAAAGCCGGAATCTTTGATCTTCTGCGCGTAGCCGCGCACGGCGGGAACCGTAAAATCCATCTCGGTCAGGCGGTCGTGCGTCTCGCGCAGCAGCTCAATTTTGCCGACGCTGTTGACAATCACATCGCACGCACCGAGGTCAGAGAACTCGCCTGCGCGGACCGTGACACGGTGCGGCAGGTAAGCTGCCGCGTCGCGCAGATCCTGCACTTCGCTGGCAAGCTTCTGCGCGTTTCCGTCGACCAGCACCAGCTCGTCTGCAATGCCCTGTACGGCAAGGGAGTAGGCGACATGCGCGCCGACGTGACCGAGACCGATCACACCGAGAACTTTTTTCTGATTCATAAAAACGCATCCTTTCGTAAACAATTCAAAATTGGAAACCTGGCGCCTACATGCCGAACGTCGGGAACAGCACGCAGGTATAGAGCATGGCAAGTACCATATACATCACCAGAATGACGGCAAATGCTTTGAGCGTCTTTTTCATGACGTCGCTTTCGTTGCCGATCTGGTCGACCGTTGCGCAGGCGGCGAC
>DPCD01000176.1:0-170 GCA_003516765.1 Clostridiales bacterium
CCAAAAAACTTATCGAAAACGATCTCGAGCTGACGCAGAAGCCGGGCGCGCGCAAGCAGAAATTCGCCGCGATTGCCGCGCCCGAGGAGGCGGCTCGCTATGCGGAAAAGAAAAAGCGCACCGCACCCGTGCAGGCGGCGGTTCTCGAGCTGCTCGGTGCGGCGGGAGAA
>DPCD01000176.1:356-681 GCA_003516765.1 Clostridiales bacterium
GCGCCTGCCGCGAGCTGACAGAGCTGACCGGCGCGACTGCTTCCACATTTTCGCGGCTGGAAAAGCTGGGGCTGATTACGATCTGGGAGCAGGAGGTGCAGCCGGAGCTTTTGAGCCCTGCGCAGGAAGCTGCGCAACCGCCGGTTTTAAACGACGAACAGCAGGCGGCATTTGACGGGCTTTGTCTGCAGATGCAGAGCCAGAAGCCGGGCGCGGCGCTGCTGTACGGCGTGACCGGAAGCGGAAAAACCGCCGTCTATATCCGCCTGATTTATGAGGCTCTGAAAGCAGGAAAGAGTGCGATTCTGCTTGTGCCGGAGATATC
>DPCD01000176.1:897-1127 GCA_003516765.1 Clostridiales bacterium
ATTCTGCTTGTGCCGGAGATATCTCTGACGCCGCAGCTTCTGGAAAAGCTCTCGGCGCATTTCGGGCAAGCAGTTGCGGTACTTCACTCAAGCCTTCGCATCTCTGAGCGCTTTGCGCAGTGGCGCCGGATTCAAAGCGGGCAGGCGCGCGTCGTGGTCGGCACACGCTCTGCCGTGTTTGCGCCGGTGCAGAGCCCCGGGCTTTTTATTCTCGATGAGGAGCAGGAGCA
>DPCD01000176.1:1372-1684 GCA_003516765.1 Clostridiales bacterium
AATCCGAAAATTCCCCCCGCTACCACGCAAGAGAAATTGCGCGCTTCCGCGGGGCAAAGGCGGGCGCACTGGTGCTGCTCGGGTCGGCGACGCCGTCGGTCGAGAGTATGTACCGCGCAAAATGCGGGGATTATTGTCTGTATACGCTGAAAAAGCGCTACAACGAAAAGACGCTTCCGCAGACGCAGATTGTTGATCTCAAGCAGGAAATCCGGCAGGGGAACGCCACGGCGATCAGCCTGCCGCTGGAAGAAAAGCTGCGGGACAATATCATCGCTGGCAGACAGTCCATTCTCTTTCTCAACCGGCGCG
>DPCD01000176.1:1889-4208 GCA_003516765.1 Clostridiales bacterium
CATTCTCTTTCTCAACCGGCGCGGCAACAGCCGGTATCTGGTCTGCGTGGAGTGCGGCGATGTGCCGACCTGTCCGCGGTGCAGCGTGCATCTGACCTATCACTCGGTCAACCAGCGCCTTGTCTGCCATTACTGCGGCTACACCGAGCCCGCCCGGGCGCGGTGCGAAAAATGCGGCGGCGCGCTCAAGCCCATCGGCAGCGGCACGCAGAAAATCGAGCAGGAGCTGCGCTGGATTTTCCCGGATACGCCGCTTTTGCGCATGGACGCAGACACCGTCACGGCGCGCGGCAGTCATGAGCTGCTGCTGCGGCGCTTTGAGACGGAAAAAATTCCGATTCTTCTCGGCACGCAGATGGTCAGCAAGGGACTGGACTTTGAGAATGTGACGCTGGTCGGCGTGCTGGACGCGGATATGAGCCTGTATGTGAGCAATTACCGCGCTGCCGAGACAACGTTCAGCCTCATCACGCAGGTCGCCGGCAGAGCCGGACGCGGCGAAAAAGAAGGGCTGGCGCTGATTCAGACCATGACGCCGGAGCATCCGGTGATCCGCCTGGCGGCGCAGCAGGACTATGACGCCTTTTACGAGATGGAAATTGCCATCCGGCAGCTGCACGGCTGCCCGCCGTTTCAGGATCTTTTCTTCCTCACCTTTACGGGGCTTTACGAAGATCAGGTCGTGCAGGCGGCAATGCGCTTTCGAAACCGGCTGCGCGCACAGCTGCAATCGCAGGCGTTCGCTGGCTGCCGCGCGACGCTGCTGGGACCTGCGCCGTGTGCGGTGGCAAAGATCAACTACACCTACCGCTACCGGCTGACGCTGGCGGCGAAGAATTCCAAACCGTTGCGGCTTCTGCTGGCGCAGGAGCTGTGCATATTTGCAAAAGAGAAACAAAACCGCGGCGTAAACGCCTACGCCGACGTCAATTCATATGATTGAGGGGATTTTACATGGCACTTCGCAACATTGTTACAGTCGGAGACCCGGTCCTTACCAAGGTCTGCCGCCCGGTTACCAAATTTGACGACCGGCTTTCGCAGCTGATCGACGATATGATCGAGACGCTCCACGACGCGAACGGCGCGGGACTTGCCGCACCGCAGATCGGCGTTCTGCGCCGCGTAGTGATTGTCAACACCGAGGGCGAGGACTGGGAGCTGGTCAACCCTGAGATCGTGGAGGTCAGCGAAGAAGAGCAGACCGGCATCGAGGGCTGCCTGAGCCTGCCCGGCAAGTGGGGGCTGGTCACGCGCCCGGAATACGCGAAGGTCCGTGCGCAGGACCGCCACGGCGACTGGTATGAGTATGAAGGCGAGGACCTGACCGCGCGCTGCTTTTTGCATGAGATCGACCATCTGGACGGGCACATGTACACCGAGTTTGCCGAAAAGATGCTCACGCAGGAGGAGCTGGACGAGCTTCTGAAGCAGGAGCAGGAAGCGGAGGAAGGCGAGGAGACCGAGGCATGAAAATTGTCTACATGGGAACGCCCGAGATCGCGAAGGTGTGTCTGGAAAAGCTCTACACCGAGGGCTTCGACATTGCGGCGGTCTATACAAAGCCGGACACGCCCAAGAACCGCGGTAAGAAGCTGATTCCCTCCGAGGTAAAGGCGTACGCCGTCTCCGTGGGGCTGCCGGTGGTGCAGCCGCAGACGTTCAAAGACGACGCGGTGATAGAGCAGCTGCGCGCGTTTGCGCCGGACCTTATGATCGTTGTGGCATACGGAAAGATTCTGCCGCAGCGGGTGCTGGATATTCCGAAATACGGCTGCATCAACATGCACGCAAGCATTCTGCCGGAGCTGCGCGGTGCAGGTCCGGTGCAGTGGTCGATTCTGAACCACTGCAGGGAAACGGGCGTGACGGCAATGTATCTGTCCGCCGGCATGGACGAGGGCGATATCATTGAAATCCGTAGAACGCCGATCGATCCCATGGAGACGACGAGCGAGCTGATGAAGCGCCTGTCGCATATCGCGGCAAAGCTTGCCTGCGACACGGCGCGCGCGATTGAAGCGGGCACGGCGGGAAGAACACCGCAGGAGGAAAGCAAAGCGACGTATGCGCCGATGCTCAGCAAGGCGATGAGCCCGATCGACTGGAGCGAGTGCGGGCAGTATGTGATTGACCACGTGCGCGGGCTGATTCCGTGGCCCGTTGCAACGGCGGAGCTGGACGGCAAAACGTTCAAGATTTTCCGCGTGGAGAAAACAGGGAAGACGACCGACAAGGCGCCGGGAACGCTTCTGGCGCTGACCAGACGGGGGCTGGAGGTTGCCTGCGGAGGCGGCGAGGTACTGGTCATTACCGAAT
>DPCD01000176.1:4412-4675 GCA_003516765.1 Clostridiales bacterium
GAATTGCAGGCAGAAGGCGGCAAGCGCATGGCAGCAAGCGCCTACTTCAACGGGCATCCGATTAAACTGTAACATGGACGCATTCCGGCGTCCGGGAGGACGTGTATGGGCGCCAGAACAACGGCGCTGACCGCGCTGATTGCCACAAGACGGCAGGGCGCGTGGTCAGACGGCATTTTAAAGGAATATGTGCAGCGCGACAGGCTGGACCGGCGCGATGCAGCGCTGGCGTCTCAGCTGGTCTACGGCGTGATGCAGAACCG
>DPCD01000176.1:4838-10400 GCA_003516765.1 Clostridiales bacterium
GACGCGGCGCTTTGCAGCCGCATCGTCTACGGCGTGATGCAGAACCGGCTGCTGTTGGACTTTTATCTTTCACAGGTCGTCAGCGGACCGATGTCCAGATTACAGCCCGCGATGCTCGATATTCTGCGGCTCGGCGCGTATCAGATTCTGCTGCTGGACAAAATTCCAGATTCGGCAGCGGTCAATGAGGCGGTCGAACAGACGAAACATTATGTAAACAAAAAAGCCGCCGGTATGACCAACGGCTGTCTGCGCGCGCTGTCGCGGCAGAAGCAGAGCCTCCGCCAGCCGGGGGATCTTGCCACGCGCTACAGTCATCCGCAGACGCTGGTGGAGCTGCTGCAGCAGAGCGTCGGAGAAGAGCAGATCGAGGCGTTTTTGCGTGCGGACAACGAGATTGCCGCGACGTGCCTGCAGGTCAATACGCTCTTATCCGATGCACAGGAGGCAGAGCAGGCGCTGACGCAGCTGGGCATTGCCTTCGAGAAGCATCCGTGGCTGGATGGCTGCTATTTGGTGCGCGGAACGGGAAACCTGGCGCAGCTGGAGCTTTTTTCCTCCGGCAAGGTCTATGTGCAGGACCCGTCGGCAAGGTTTGCGGCGATGGCTGCGGGCGCAAAGCCGGGGATGCGGGTGCTCGACTGCTGCGCCGCGCCGGGCGGAAAGAGCTTTGCCGCAGCAATTGCGATGCAGAACGAAGGAAGCGTCACCTCGTGTGACATTCATGCGCACAAGGTTTCTCTGATCGAAAAAGGCGCCGCGCGTCTGGGCGTTTTGATTGTCCATGCGCGGCAGGCGGATGCGTCGCAGTTTGAGCCGGAATTTGAAGCGGGCTTCGACGTGGTGATCGCGGACGTGCCCTGCTCGGGGCTCGGCGTGATCCGCAAAAAGCCGGATATCCGATATAAAGATCTTGCACCGATGCAGAAGCTTCCGCAGGTGCAGGCGGCGATTCTGGAAAATGTGAGCCGGTATGTAAAGCCCGGCGGCGTGCTGGTCTACAGCACGTGTACGGTTTTGAAGCGCGAAAACGAGAATGTGGCAAACGCCTTTTTGGCGCGCCATCCGGAATTCCGGCTGGAGGTCTTTGCCCTTCCGGCAGGGCTGGACGCACAGACCGATGGGATGCTGACCCTTTATCCGCACCTTCACGAAGCCGATGGCTTTTTCATCTGTAAACTGAGGAAGAACGTATGAAAGAAGATCTCAAATCCATGAGCCTTTCCCAGATGGAGCAGGCGTTTTCTGCGCTGGGAGAGCCGAAGTTCCGCGCAAAGCAGGTCTTTACCTGGCTCCACCGGGGGGCGCGCAGCTTTGACGAGATGACCAATCTCTCCAAGCCGCTGCGCGCGAAGTTGGACGGGATCTATGAAATCACCGCGCCGGAGGTGGCGCGCAAGCAGGTATCTCAAAAGGACGGAACGATCAAATATCTCTGGCGGCTGTCCGACGGCAACTGCGTGGAGTCCGTTGTGATGCAGTATCACCATGGCAACACCGTGTGCATCTCCTCGGAGGTCGGCTGCCTGATGGGCTGCAAGTTCTGTGCGTCGACGCTTGGCGGACTGGTGCGCAGACTCAGACCTTCTGAGCTTCTGGACCAGGTGCTGTTCAGCCAGATCGATTCCGGACTTCCGATTTCCAATATCGTTCTAATGGGCATCGGAGAGCCGCTGGACAATTTTGATGCGGTCATGCAGTTTCTCGAGCTGGTCAACAGCCCGGACGGACTGAACATCGGCATGCGCCACATCAGCCTGTCCACCTGCGGTCTGGTCGATAAAATCCGGCTTCTGGCAGAGCGGAAGCTGCAGCTGACGCTCTCGGTGTCGCTTCACTCGCCGGACAACGAGTCGAGAAACAAAATCATGCCGATCAATAAACGCTGGAACGTCGAAGAGCTGCTGGCGGCATGTAAGGACTATTATGAAATTACCGGGCGGCGGGTGTCGTTTGAATACACGATGATCTCCGGCGTCAGCGATAGCCCCGAGCAGGCAGAGCTTCTGGCAAAGAAGCTTTCCGGCATGGGCGCGCATGTGAATATGATTCCGCTTAACGACGTCGCGGAGACCGGGCTTCATACCAGCTCCCGCGAGGCAATTGCCCGCTTTCAGAGCATTCTGCAGGCGCATGGCATTACTGCCACGGTCCGCCGCACGCTCGGCAGCGACATCGACGCCTCCTGCGGGCAACTGCGCAGGAAATACGAACTGAAACAGTAACGACGGAAAGGAGCAATTACCATGCAGCTTTGGGGACTGACCGATCCAGGCAATCTGCGTGAACAGAATCAGGATTCCTACGCCATGGTGTCCTTTTCCAGAGACCGTTCGCTGATGATTGTCTGCGACGGCATGGGCGGCGCAAAATCCGGAAACGTGGCAAGCTCGCTTGCCGTCGACGTGTTCACCGACGAGGTGCGCCGATGCCAGAGACCCGGTATGACGCCGGAGCGGGGCGCTGAGGTTTTGCGGGGCGCGCTGGAGCTGGCAAACAAGGCGGTTTTTGAGCAGGCGCAGGTGAGCGACGATTTTACCGGCATGGGCACGACGCTCGTTGCGGCGCTGATTATCAGGGATACCGCCGTGATTATCAACGTCGGAGACAGCCGGGCATATCTGTTTACCGCCGAAGGCGTGCAGCTTCTGACGACGGACCACTCGATTGTGGAGTTCATGGTCCAGCGCGGCGAGCTGACGCAGGAGCAGGCGAAAAACCATCCCGGAAAAAATGTGATTACAAGAGCCGTCGGGACCGAGCCTTCGGTCGAGGGCGATATCTATTTGCAGAAGCTGCATCGCGACGACTGTCTGCTGCTTTGCTCCGACGGTCTGTCGAATGTGATGGCAGATCAGGAGATGCTGTTTGAGGTGGCGCACGGCGTGCGCAAGAGCGACTGCTGCCAGAGACTTCTGCGCATCGCAAAAAATCGCGGCGCACCGGACAATGTGACGGTCGCAATGGCGCTTGTTTAGGGAAGGAGCAATCTTATGGATCAATACATAGGAACGCTGTTGGACAATCGATATGAAATTCTCGAGGTCATCGGTACGGGCGGCATGGCTGTTGTCTACAAGGCGCGCTGCAACCGGCTCAACCGCCTCGTGGCAATAAAAGTTCTCAAGCGTGAGCTGTCGCAGGACGAGGAGTTCCGCCGCCGGTTCCATGCCGAGTCGCAGGCGGTTGCGATGCTTTCGCATCCGAACATTGTGAGCGTCTACGATGTCTCGCATTCCAACAACCTCGATTATATCGTCATGGAGCTGATCGAGGGCATCACGCTCAAGCAGTATCTGGAGCAGAAGGGCAGACTCAACTGGCGCGAGGCGCTGCATTTTTCCACGCAGATTGCCAAGGCACTCGAGCATGCGCATTCGCGCGGCATCATCCACCGCGACATCAAGCCCCACAATATCATGATTTTGAAGGACGGCAGCGTCAAGGTTGCAGACTTCGGCATTGCCCGCATCTCCTCGGCGCAGAATACCCTCACGCGCGAGGCACTCGGCTCGGTCCACTATATTTCCCCCGAGCAGGCGAAGGGCGGCAAGGTCGACTACCGGTCGGACCTCTATTCGCTCGGCGTCGTGATGTATGAAATGCTCACGGGAAGACCGCCCTTCGACGGCGATACGCCCGTTTCCGTTGCCATTCAGCACATCAACGCCAAGCCCGTCATGCCGCGCGAATTGAACCCTGATATTCCCGAGGGCTTCGAGCAGATCACCATGCACGCGATGGCAGCGGATATTTCCAAGCGCTACCCCTCGGCGACGCGGATGCTGGCGGATCTGGAAATTTTCCGCAAAAACCCGAATGTGATTTTCGATTTTACCGACGATCAGGACGCCTTCGATGTGGAGCGCCTGCTCAACGACCCCGACTATCTTCCAGACCGGCTTCCCCGGCGCGAGCGCAAGCAGCCGTCCCGGGTGTCTATTCCACAGCGCAAGCAGCCGCCTGCGCCGCCCGCGCAGAGCCAGAGCGCCAAAAAGGGTGCAAACGTTGCGCTGACGGCAGGCATCGTGTGCATCGTGCTGGCGGTCCTCGGCATCGGCTACTTCCTGTATTCGTATTTCTTCTCGGACCTGTTCAGCCGGACCGAGGAGGTCAAGGTTCCGCAGATGGTCGGACAGTATTACGAGAACTTCGACCAGAGCCAGTACCCCGATCTGACCTTCGAAGTCACAGACTGGCGCGCAAGCGACGCTTACGAGAGCGGCTATGTGATCGATCAGAGCGTGAACGCAGGCACGATGGTCAAGGTTGGCTCCAAAATCGAGCTGACGCTTTCGACCGGCATTGAAAGCAATGTCATGCCGAACGTTGTGAACCTGCCGCTGGAAAACGCGCAGGACTATCTGAATTCCCTTCCCATCACGCTTTCCATCTCGGTGGATTATCAGGAAAGCGATGTGTACACCGCCGGCTATATCATCCGGACCATTCCTGAGCGCAACGAGCCGCTCACCGACGGGCAGAGCGTGACGCTGGTTGTCTCGACCGGCGTGCCGGTGGAGCTGGTGAAGGTGCCGACGCTCATTGGCTCCGACGTGGACGACGCAATTGCTACCATCAAGGCAGCCGGTCTCGGCGACGGTATGATCAAATATGTCGACAGCGATCTTCCCGAAGGCACGGTCACATTCCAGTCGATCGACGCAGGCGAGGAGGTCAAAGCCGGAACGGTGATCAACCTGCAGGCATCCAAGGGACCCGAGCAGGCGCAGGAGCCGCTCATTCGCACGCTTTCACAGGATGCAGTGGTGGAGCAGGGCGACAAGCTGACGCTGCAGGTCAAGGCAGAGGTTGCGGACGACGGCGAGCTGACCTATGCGTGGTACGTGTCCGAGTCCGGCAACGTCGCCGATGCGGAGTTGGTCTCGCGCAGCGACAAGAACAACACCACCTGCAAGGTCGATACTGACAAGGCTGGCGTCTGGTACTATTTCTGCAAGATTGTCAACACCCTCGGCGAGAGCCACACGTCTGCCAACACGCAGATGATTCGTGTGGAGGTCACGCCGAAGGCGGAGCCTGTGCAGACAGAAATTGCCGTGCGCATGCCGTCGGTTTCGAGCGGAATCTATGAGATTCTGGTCAAGGTCGGCGGGGAAACGCAGGTCGGACCCTTCACGGTGGACATGGAGGACCAGTCGGGCAGAACTGTCACGATTCCGGTAGAAGGAAACGGCGTGCAGACGGTCGACGTGTATCTCGACGGCGTGCTGTACGATTCGCAGGAAATTGATTTTGACGCATTGGCAGAACGATGAACGATAGAATTATCAAAGCGCTCAGCGGCTTTTACTATGTGCAGACGCCAGACGGCGTGGTCGAGTGCCGCGCGCGCGGCAGGTTCCGCAAGGAGGGCGTTTCTCCGCTGGTCGGAGACTTTGTGCGGATTTCAAGAAGCGGAAAATCCGGCACGGTGGAAGAAATCCTGCCCCGGAAGAACAGCTTTATCCGCCCAGCGGTTGCGAACGTCGATTTGCTCGTGCTGCTGGCATCCTGCGCGATTCCGCAGACAGAGCCGTTTCTCATCGACCGCGTGCTGGC
>DPCD01000176.1:10615-10800 GCA_003516765.1 Clostridiales bacterium
CCGCTCATCTGCGTGAACAAGAATGATCTGGAGCCGGGCGCGTCTCTTGCTGGAATTTACGAGCGCGCGGGCTTCCGCGTGATTGTGACCAGCGCCGAGACAGGCGAGGGCATGGACGAGCTGCACGCGGCAATCTCCGGCAAGCTCTCTGCCTTCACCGGTAACTCCGGCGTCGGCAAGTCGAG
>DPCD01000176.1:11017-11707 GCA_003516765.1 Clostridiales bacterium
TCCGGCGTCGGCAAGTCGAGCATCTTAAATAAGCTCTGCCCCGAACTGCACCTTGCCGTCGGCGAGGTCTCGGAAAAGCTCGGAAGAGGGCGGCACACCACGCGGCACATCGAGCTGTACGCACTGGGAGACGATACCTTTGTTGCCGACACGCCCGGCTTTTCCTCGTTCGACACTGAGCGGATGGATCTGGTCCTGAAAGAGCAGCTTCCCGAGGCGTTTTCGGATTTTGCGCCGTATCTCGGCAAGTGCCAGTTCCCGGACTGCGCGCATCTGAAGGAGCCCGGCTGCGCGGTGCGCGCGGCGCTGGAGCAGGGGAAGATCGAGCCGACGCGGTATGACAGCTACCGGCGATTGTATGAACTGGCAAAGGACATCAAGCCCTGGGAGCTGAAAGAAAGGGGAAACTGACATGGTTTTACAGGCAATTGTCTGGACGGTTCTGGCGTGGTTTGCCGGGCTGCTGCTGGACGCTAATCTCAGCTTGCAGCCGGCAGGCTTTCTCTGCCTGCGCGTCTTGCTTCCGATTCTTGCGATGGGACTGTGTATCCTGCGCGAGATCCGGAAAAACGGACAAAAGTGAATCGCAAAACCGCCCGCAGGCATTGCCTGCGGGCGGTTTTCTGCTTGCGTGCGGTCACATCGGAGAACTTTTTGCGTAGACTGACAAAGAGGTGATTTGTATGTGTC
>DPCD01000176.1:11900-12131 GCA_003516765.1 Clostridiales bacterium
AAAGAGGTGATTTGTATGTGTCCGCGAACGGAAAAGCTGCGACTGTTTTTGCTGGGGCTGGGTGTTGGACTGCTGCTGTCGTTTCTGGTCGGTACGTGGCTGTGGAAGCTGCTGCTGGCGGCAGGGCTGATTGCGATTGCACTTTTGATGGACTGCTGCTGAAAAAACCGGCATATCCTTGTCCATGCGCGCGTATATACTTCTAAGACGTGGCAGGCGCGTCCGGCGGGG
>DPCD01000176.1:12343-17827 GCA_003516765.1 Clostridiales bacterium
CTGGGGCGGACTGGCCGCCTGAGAGAACTACAAGGAGTGAGAGTATGGAGCTTGTCTTTGAAGAGCAGTCGATCGATTATTTGCGCCGGGTCTTTTCCGGGAATGCGGCGCAGGAGCTGACACAGGAGCTGATTGTCCCGGACAGCTACCCGGACTGCGGACGCATTGTCTTTACCGGCGCGTGCGCGGTCATGCGCGGCAAGGAGTGCCGGGACGGGGGCGCGGCGGTAACAGGCGGCGTGCGCGCGGGGCTTTTGTATGTGCCGGAGGACGGGAGCGAGGCGCGGGCTTTGGTGTGCTACCTTCCGTATTCGGTCCGTTACGATCATCCGGCGGCGACGGCGCAGACACAGCTGTTTGCCATGTGCCGGGTGCGCGCGGCAGATGCGCGGCTGATCAATTCACGCAAAATTCTGGTCCGCGTGAGCGTTGTGTGCGATCTGACAGGGTTCGAGGAAACGGGCGAGACTATTCGCACGTTAAAAGACGCACCGCAGGCGCTGCAGACGAAGACGGCAGACTATCGCTGCGTGCTGCCGCGCGAATATGCGGAGAAACCGTTTTCCATGACCGAGGATCTGGAGCTTTCCGGCGGCGAGCCGGAGACTGCAAAGCTGGTGCAGTACTGGCTGACGCCGGAGATTACCGAGCAGAAGCTGACGGGAAACAAGGCGGTGTTCAAGGGCGTTCTTGTCTTCAAGGCGCTGCTTTTGGGGGCGGACGGCACGCCGCAGGTGATGAGCCGCCAGCTTCCGCTGTCACAGTACTGTGAGCTGCGCGGAGATTATGCAGACGACGAACTGCAGGTGCAGATCTGCGTCACGGGGAGCGAGGCGGAGCTTGTGCACATGGAAGACGAACCGGCAAAAATTCTGTTATCGGCGAACCTTCTTTGCCAATGCGTTGCCATGCAGGGCTATGATCTGACGCTTACCGAGGATGCGTATGCCACAAGGGGTGATTTTTCGCCTGTGTGGAGCGAGGTTCGTCTTCCGTGTTTGCTCGACCGGCAGTTGCCCGGCGGTACGCTGCGCGGGAGCGTCCCCAAGCAGGCGCGCGCGGTTCTCGACAGCACGCTCTACTTAGACAGCGTCTCGCAGCAGAAAAAAGACGGCGGCATTCAGCTGAGCGCACCGGCAACAGTGAACATTCTCTACATGGACGAGGACGGCGCGCTCCAGTCGGCAATTGTGCGCGACCAGGTTTCCTGCACGGTAGCGGCAGGCGGCGGCACAATATGCCAGGCAAACGTACAGCCGGGCAGAGACGGCTTTGCAGCGCCGTCCGGCGGCGGAATCGACGTGCGCTATGATGTGAGCTTCCATGCAGATTGCTGCTGTGATCAGGCGCTGCGGACGCTGACGGGCGGCGCATTGGAAGAAGGTGAAAAGACGGCGGAGAAATTCTGCGTGGTGGTAAAGACTGCTGACCAGACGCAGAGCCTCTGGGAGCTTGCAAAGGCATATCGGACGAGCGAGCAGGCGATTGCCGATGCAAACGGCATTTCGACCGGAGAGGTCGAGCAGGGGACGCTAGTCCTCATTCCGGTGTAGCGGCATGGCGGTAATGCTGGATTCCATCGAGCAGGGATAAGAACAGGGAGGCGGTAACGTGGACGAAGCAAGGCATCTTTACGATCAGATTGCGAAAAGGACCGCCGGCAGCATCTACATCGGCGTTGTCGGACCGGTCCGGACCGGAAAATCAACCTTTATCAAGCGCTTCATGGAGCAGCTGGTGCTGCCCCATCTGGAAAACACCTATCAGCGCGACCGCGCGCGAGACGAGCTGCCGCAGTCCGGCTCGGGGCGGACGATCATGACGACGGAGCCGAAATTTGTGCCGGAGCAGGCGGTGGAAATTTCGCCGGACGGCGTGTCAAAGCTCAAGGTCCGGCTGATCGACTCGGTCGGCTATCTGGTGCCGGGCGCAATGGGCGCAGACGAGGAAGGAACGCCGCGGATGGTCATGACGCCGTGGGCGCCGGAGGAAATTCCGCTGGCGCAGGCGGCGGAGATCGGCACGAAAAAGGTCATGGAGGAGCACAGCAGCATCGGCATTGTCATGACGACGGACGGCAGCATCACGGATATTCCGGCGGGTGACTATGAACAGGCGCAAAGCCGCGCGATTTCCGACATGCTGGCAACCGGAAAGCCGTTTGTGATTCTGGTGAACTCCGAGCACCCCGAGAGCGCAGAGGCAAAAAATCAGGCGCGCAGGCTGTCGCAGCAATACGGCGTCGGCGCGCGGGCAGTCAATGCACTCACGATGGACGAAGAGCAGAATCAGAGCATCCTCACGGACCTTATGTATGAGTTTCCGGCGACGGAGCTGCGCTTCTTCCTGCCCGGCTGGGTGCGGGCGCTGCCGGACGACAGCCCGGTCAAAACCGCGCTCTATGACGCGATGCGCGAACAGGCGGGAAAGCTCACGAAGATTGCGCAGGCAGAGCCTGCGATGAAGGAGCTTCTGAAGCTTGCGCAGGTACAATCGTTTGCCGTGACGGATGTGGATCTGGGAACGGGCACAATTACGGCAGAGCTGTCGGTTCCAGAGTCGCTGTTTTATGAGCTCCTGTCCCAAAAGACGGGGCTGGAGATTGCGGGAGAGCTCGACCTCATGCAGATTCTTACGGAGCTGGCGGCAGAGCAGCAGGAGTATGCGCGCGTCAAAAGCGCAATGGAGCAGGTGCGCGCCACGGGCTACGGCATCGTCATGCCGGACCCGTCAGAGCTGCATCTGGATAAGCCGGAGATTGTCCGCAAGGGCAGCAGCTACGCCGTGCACTTAAAAGCAAGCGCGCCGTCGATTCATCTCATGCGCGCCAACATCGAGACCGAGCTGAGCCCGATTGTAGGCGACGAGCAGCAGTCGGACGAACTGATCAAATACCTGCTTGGCGAGTATGAGGGCGACACAGAAAAGCTCTGGCAGAGCAACATTTTCGGCAAATCGCTCTACGATCTGGTCACGGAAGGCTTGAACACCAAAATCCAGCGTATGCCCGAGGATGCGCGCCAGAAGCTCACGAGAACCCTCGCGCGCATGATCAACGAAAATACCGGCGGTATGATCTGTATTCTGCTTTGACTGCAAAGAAAGCCCTCCCGGAGGTTCCGGGAGGGCTTTGGCTGATTTCTGATGCTCAGATAATGCGGCGCGCGCCGATGTATCTGGTGTTGTAATAGGTCTCGTTCAGGGAGTTGACACGAACGCCGGTGGACGGGGTAGAGGCGTGGACGAAGTTCCCATTGCCGATGTACATGCCGACGTGATTGGCGTAGCTGCCGTAGCCGAAGAAGACAAGATCGCCGACCTGCAGGTTATCGCGCGAGATTGCCGTGCCCTGCGTCATCTGGTCGTTTGCCACGCGCTTCATGCTGTAGCCGTACTGCGTAAGGACGTAGTACATCAGACCCGAGCAGTCGAAGCCGGTCGACGGCGACATGCCGCCCCAGACATAGCTGTAGCCCTTAAAGCTGAGCGCAAAGTTGGCAATTTCCTGTTCAGTGCTACTCGAAGAGCCACTATTTGTAGGACCGTTTCCTGCGCCGGAGCTGCCAGGTTCATTACCGAGATAGGCATTGGAAACATATGCGGTATTACCCTTATATTTTATTTCAAACCAGCCCGTGTTTGTTTCGCCAGTCACGGTGACAGCATCGCCACGCTGCAATTCGCCAATGATCGCAGCGTGTTCATCAGTCGAAGATGGGTAGCTGCGAACATTTAGATGTGAAGTACTGTCGATGACAACATACATCGTTTTGTTCATAGGCGTTATTGTATAAACTGCATCTGCCTCATTGACGGCAACAGTAGCATTTTTAACATTAACGTCGTACCATTGAGTAACATCTTTTGTGGCTCTAAGGAACATAGTAAGTGCTTCTTGACGTGTTGTATAGTTATTGGGATAAAGATAGGTTGAAGAGCCACTTTTAGTGCCAGTAACAAATACATTTGAAACGCAAAGCTGGGCAGCTTCGCGAGCCCAAGAATCAACAGAAGCAGAATCTGCAAAAGAGTTTAAATCTTTAGAGCGCCGGGATTCGTAAGCAGCTGCACTGCAGAAATTCTCAATGATTTTAAAGAACTCTTGACGTGTTAAGTACTTGTTTGGCTGATAAGAACCGTCAGGATAGCCATTAACAATTTCAAATGCTGCTGCTGTGCGGACGGCTTCATCTTGCGTATCCGTAAATGTCTTTGCTTGCGCATAGTCTTCTTCACTCAAATCGTTGCCAGTTGCTATTTTATAAGCAAGAACTGCAATTTGCGCCATTTCGCCACGAGTGATGTTTTTTGTCAGATCGGCATTTGCCAAAGATGACGGAATAATGGCATAAGCAGACTGCTGCATTTCATTGTAACTTTCCTTGAACCACGAGCTGTATTTTGCGCCCGCAGCGCCCGCGCCGGTGGTAAGACCCAGCACCATCACCAGCGCCAGAGCCAGCGCCGTGAGTCTTTTGAACTTCTTCATAGCAATTCCTCCTTCAGTTCCAAACCGACCGGACAATGGTCCGAGCCGAAAATCTCGTCGTAGATCGGAGCAGCCTCAATTGCCGGCTGCAGGCGGTCGGAGACGAGAAAATAGTCGATGCGCCAGCCCGCGTTCTTTTCGCGCGCGTGGAAGCGGTAGCTCCACCAGGAGTACGCGCCGGAAAGCGTTGGATTCCGGTAGCGGAAGGTATCGGTAAAGCCGGCGTCCAGAAGTCTTGTGAAGCTTTCGCGCTCTTCATCGGAGAAGCCGGGGTTTCCGCGGTTCGGACCGGGGTTTTGAGGTCGATCTCCTGATGCGCAACGTTCAGGTCCCCACAGGCAATGACGGGCTTTTTTGCGTCCAGCTCCAGAAGCTTTTCGCGGAATGCGTCGTCCCAGGAAAGCCGGTGGTCGATGCGCTTGAGTCCCTCCTGCGCGTTCGGGGTGTAGCAGGTGACAAGATAAAACTTCTCGTATTCCAGCGTGATCATCCGACCCTCATGGTCCAGCTCGTCAATGCCGACGCCGTAGGTGACGGACAGCGGGGGGTGCTTCGTAAAAACAGCGGTGCCGGAATAGCCCTTTTTCTCCGCTGAATTCCAGAATTGCAGATAGCCCGGAAAGTCGACCGCGATCTGCTCGGGTTGCAGTTTTGTCTCCTGCAGGCAGAAGAAATCCGCATGCAGCGCGGCAAAATAATCCGCGAAGCCCTTCTGCATACACGCGCGCAGACCGTTGACATTCCAAGAGATAAACCGCACACATACCACCCCACTTTTGAATCTACGTCAAATTATATCAGATTATGACAACCGGGGCAAGAGTAAATTTGTTAACATTTCGTAACTATTTGTCATAAAATTTTAGTGCCCTTGTCAGTCGCTGCGAAATGTGGTATAACTGTGGCATGAAAATCAAGGTATTTCTTGCGGTGCTTGCATGCAAGTGCTGCCGGTCGCTGATCCGTCTGCTGGGCAGAGGCGGAACCGACTTTCC
>DPCD01000120.1 GCA_003516765.1 Clostridiales bacterium
GCGATCTTGTACATGTTGGGGATCATCAGAAGAAGACCCTGGGATGCGGTGTAGGTGGTGGTCAGAGCGCCGGCGCCGAGGGAGCCGTGAACTGTACCGGATGCACCGGCTTCGGACTGCATCTCGACGACCTTGACGGTGGAGCCGAAGATGTTCTTCAGACCGGTTGCAGACCACTGGTCGACAAGGTCTGCCATGGGGGACGACGGGGTGATGGGGTAAATGCCCGCGACTTCAGTAAACGCATAGGATACATGAGCCGCAGCATTGTTGCCGTCCATGGTTTTAAATTTACGAGCCAATTCAATTACCTCCTAAAAGTAATTACATAAGGATACAAGCTAACTATAGCACATATTGCTGTCAATGTAAACCGGGATTCTGATTTTTCTGTAGAAGTTTCACAAGCAAATTGCGTTTTGCGCATTTTGTATATCATTTTTCGAATAGGCGTTTTTTGTGGTTGGTTTTTATAGGAAAATGCGATATGATAAAGAAAAACGCAAGAAGAGGGCTGAGGCTTATGATGGGTCATGTTCGCTCGATGGGGCTGCGCGGGCTGGACGGATACGAAATCTCCGTGGAATGCTATATCACAAACGGATTGCCCGGTTTTGACGTGGTGGGGCTGCCGGACGCGGCAGTTAAGGAGGCAAGAGAGCGCGTGCGCGCCGCCATCAAGAACTGCGGCTACAAATTTCCGGTCAGCCGGATTACGCTCAATCTCGCCCCTGCGGGCACCAAAAAGACCGGAACGCTCTACGATCTTCCGATCCTGCTCGGCATTCTGGAGGCGTCGGGGCTTGTAAAGCTTCCGAAGCAGCCCTGTGCGTTTCTGGGTGAGCTGAGTCTGGAAGGAAAGCTGCGTCCGGTTACGGGCGTTCTTCCGATGGCGCTGGCGGCAAAGAAGCTCGGAGTTGAGGCGCTCTACGTGCCGAAGGAAAACGCGGCGGAGGCGACGCTTGCCGAAGGGCTCACGGTCTACGGTGTGGA
Source organism: Clostridiales bacterium (assembly GCA_003516765.1). Taxonomy (GTDB): domain Bacteria; phylum Bacillota; class Clostridia; order Oscillospirales; family Oscillospiraceae; genus CAG-170. The sequence goes on from DPCD01000120.1 coordinate 994, forward strand.
AAGCGTTCCTGCGCTCACGGCGCACCTGTCCGGCGCGGCGCCCATTGCGCCGGAGAAGCCCTGGAGACCGGAGCGGAACGACTCGGAGCTGCCGGATTTCCGGGATGTCAAGGGGCAGGAGAACGTCAAGCGGGCGCTTGAGATTGCGGCGGCAGGCGGGCACAATGTTCTGATGGTGGGACCTCCGGGCTCCGGCAAGAGCATGCTGGCAAGGCGGCTGCCGTCAATTCTTCCCGACATGACGGGGCAGGAGGCAATCGAGGTGACGAAGGTCTACTCGGTGCTCGGCATGCTGGATGCGAAAAATCCGCTTATTCAGACAAGACCCTTCCGCAGCCCGCACCATACAATCTCCGCAACCGCGCTCGCGGGCGGCGGGCAGACGCTCCGGCCGGGCGAGATTTCCATGGCGCACCGGGGCGTGCTGTTTCTCGATGAACTGCCGGAATTTCACCGCGACACGCTCGAGGTGCTGCGCCAGCCGTTGGAAGACGGCGTGGTGTCCATCTCGCGCGTGCAGGGCTCGGTGCGCTATCCGAGCCAGTTCATGCTGGTGTGCGCGATGAATCCGTGTAAATGCGGCTGGTACGGCGACCCGAGCGGCAGATGCAAATGCAAGCAGTCGGACATCGACAAATACCTCGGAAAGGTCTCCGGACCGCTGCTTGACAGAGTTGATATAATTGTAGAGGTTCCCGCGGTGAAATTTGAGGCGCTCAGCCGCAACGATACCGCCGAGCCATCGAGCGAAATCAAAAAGCGGGTGGACGCAGCGCGTGAGATTCAGAACCGCCGCTTTGCCGGAACCGCCGTCCGCTGCAATGCGCTGATGGACCCGGCGGCGCTGCGCGAGAGCTGCGCGCTCGACGAGACGTGCACGGCGCTGATGAAAACGGCGTTTGAGCGTCTGCAGATGAGCGCGCGGAGCTACGACCGCATCCGCAAGGTTGCGCGGACCATCGCCGATCTCGACGGCAGCGCGGACATTCAGCCGCAGCATATCGCCGAGGCAATTTCCTACCGCTCGTTCAAATTCGGTCCGGAGGACCAGAACTGAACTTGAGGCAGTGCAATTTGTTGATTATTAAATATGGATAGGATAGATATGATGAAAGAACTTTTTTTGCTGAAGCTGGGCGAAATCGTCCTCAAGGGACAAAACCGCCGCGTCTTTGAAGACAAGCTCAAAACCAACACCCGCCGGCGCATGTCGAAGTTTGGGCAGTTCAGGGTCACCATCACGCAGTCGACGCTCTATGTCGAGCCATTGAACGACGAATGCGACGTGGACGGCGCATGGGAGGCGTGCGGCGCGATTTTCGGCATCGCCTCGATGTGCCGCTGCCGCGCCTGCGAAAAGGACCTCGACGCGATTTTCAGAACCGTCGTCGAATATCTGGGCGACGAGCTTTCCCTGCAGAAAAGCTTCAAGGTCGAGTCCAAGCGCTCGGACAAGCGCTTCCCGCTCAACTCGATTCAGATTTCGCAGGAAATCGGCGGCAGAATCGCCGAGGAATTCCCGAATGTTGCGGTCGATGTCCACAACCCGTCGTATGTCGTCAACATCGAGGTCCGCGAAACGGCTGCCTACGTCCACGGTCCGGCAACACCCGGCGCGGGCGGTCTTCCCACCGGCACGGGCGGGCGC
>DPCD01000187.1:0-13323 GCA_003516765.1 Clostridiales bacterium
TCGCACCCGGCGCGGCAGAATCTGCGCGTCATGCCGGTCACGGTCAACGGGCAGCCGTGGGGTTTCCAGTATTCGCCGTATGTCTATTATAATGAACACGCGATCGTCATGAACACGCAGCATACGCCGATGGTCATTGACCGCTCGGCATTCGACAAGCTGTTTTCGTTTGTGGAGCAGTTCCCGCACTACTTCCTCGGCAGCAATGCCGACCTGCCCATTGTCGGCGGCAGTATTCTGGCGCACGAGCATTTTCAGGGCGGCCACCACACGTTCCCGATGGAAAAGGCGGAGCCGGAATTTTCGTTCGACGTGCCCGGTTTCGAAGACGTTTCCTGCTGCGTCGTGAAGTATCCGATGACCGTTTTGCGGTTGAACTCGGAAAACAAAAACCAGCTCTGTGACCTCGCAGGCAGAATCCTTGCGAAGTGGCGCAAGTATTCCGACCCGGACGCGATGATCTTTGCCGAGACAGACGGTGAGCCGCACAACACGATCACGCCGATCGCGCGGATGCGCAGCGGGAAGTACGAACTGGATTTGGTCTTGCGCAACAACCTGACCACACCGGAGCACCCGATGGGTCTCTATCATCCGCACGAAGAGCTGCACCACATTAAGAAGGAAAACATCGGCCTGATCGAAGTCATGGGTCTGGCGGTTCTGCCCGGCAGACTCAAAAAGGAGATGGCGGACCTCAAGACGGCGCTTCTGAACGGTGACGATCTTCGTGCCAACGACGAGCTGGCGAAGCACGCCGACTGGGCGGAAGGCTTCCTAAAGCGCCACCCGGAATATAACGCCGAGAACGCGGACGAAATTATCAAGTTCGAGATCGGACAGGTCTTTGCGCAGGTCTTGGAGTGCGCGGGCGTTTTCAAGTGCGACGCGCAGGGAAGACGCGCGCTGCGCCGCTTCCTGTCGGCAGTCAACGAGGAATAAGCACTCGGAATCATCACGAAAAACAGCCGCCCGGACACGCGCCGGGCGGCTGTTTTGCATAAAAATCAGAAGGATTGCACGAAAACGTTTACATTTCGACAGCAGACAATTATAATGGTTCCTGCGCCTGATGCAGAATAGAGAAGAAAACGGGAGCTGAAAAATGGTTGACGTTGGAATTGTATTTCAGAAAATGCTGATGCTGCTGGTGATGATGAGCATCGGCTTTCTTGCGGGAAAAACACGGGTCATGTCCGTGGAGAGCAATCACATGCTCTCGCTTCTGATCAACAAAATCACGATGCCGTGTCTGGTGGTCTATTCCTCGGTCTGCAACGCGCATTCAATGAGCAACCGGGAGCTTTTGATTCTGCTCGGCATTTATTTCGTGAGCTTTGCGCTGATGATTGTTGTGGCAAGGCTGTTCCGGCTTCTGATTTCTCCGGAGCGCGGGCACGCGGGCATTTATGAGCTGCTTCTGATTTTCCCGAACTCGGCGTTCATCGGCATCCCCGTCTCCTCGGCAATCTATGGCGAGAGTGCGGTGTTCTATCTGTCCATGTACAATCTGCCGTTTTATGTCGCGCTCTACTGCTACGGGGTAAATCTCATTCAGGATACGCCGGTCCGGAAAATTGATTTCCATCAGATGCTCTCGCCGCTGATGATCGCATCGCTGCTCGGCGTGGTGCTGTATCTTTGCGACGTGCGTCTGCCCGCGCTTCTGACCGAACCGATGCAGTCCGTCGGGCAGATTTCCACACCGGGCGCGATGATGCTCGTCGGCTCCACGCTCTCCACCGTGCCGGTGAAGGGCATCCTCCGCAACTGGCGGCTTCCGGCGCTGACGGTGGTAAAGCTTGTGATTGCGCCCGTGATTGCGCGGCTTCTGCTTGGGCTGTTTGTCCGCAACGCGGAGATGCTCGGTATTGTCACACTGACGGTTGCCATGCCGTCCGGCTCTATTTCGAGCCTTCTTGCCGCACAGTATGAAAAGGACGAGGATCTGGCGGCAGAGGCGATTTTCCTGACGACGATTTGCTCGGTTGCGACGATTCCATTGATGGTGATGCTGCTGCTATAGATGATTTTAACGAGATCTTAACAAAAAGATATGTTAAAATCTATATAATAAATGCGTTTTTTTCATAAGTTGCTTGCGAACGATTGCAAAAATTGAAAATATCTGTTATATTATTTTCGGCATGAGTTCATATGATGGGGGATATACTATGAATACGCAGCATTTGCAATATCTGATTGAAATAGAACGTACCCGCTCCGTTTCCCAGGCGGCGGAAAACCTGTTCATCGGTCAGCCGAACCTCAGCCGCATTCTGCATGAGATGGAGGCAAATCTCGGTTTCAAGATTTTTGAGAGAACCAGCAAGGGCGTGCGTTCTACCGAGCGCGGCGCAATTTTTCTGCAGCACGCCAAGAGCATCATCCGGGAACTCGAACGCATTGACGCGCTCGGACCGCGCCACCCGGTGGAAAACCGGCTGCGCATCTGCATTCCGCGCGCGGCGTTCATTCTCGATCTGACGGCGGACTATCTCAATACGCTGCCGGTCGACCAGAATCTGGACTCGGTGGTGCGCGAATGTCACGCACGGCAGGCAATCGAAATGCTGGAAAACGGTGAGGTTGAGGTCGGCATTATCCGCTTCCGCAGCGAATACCGCGACTATTTTGAAGAGCAGAGCGTCTCGCGCGGCTTCGGCTTCCAGATCCTCAGCCGCTACCGCTATCAGCTGCTGCTGCCCAAGACGCATGCGCTGGCGGAGAAGCAGCTCATTACCGGGCAGGATCTGGCAGGGCTTCCCGAGATTGTCCACGGCGACACGTTCCGCAAGGGACCCAAGGTTGACGAGGGCTTGCGGCGGAAGATCTATACGGTCGACCGGCTGGCGCAGCTGCGCCTTTTGGAGACGATTCCGGGCGCCTACATGTGGTGCGCGCCGATTCCCGACCGGTGCCTGACCAGATGGAGCCTTGTGCAGAAGCCGAGCAACATCAACCAGACTGTCTACCATGACGCGCTGGTTTATCAGCTGCAGTACGACATGACGCAGATTGAACGCGGGTTTGTCGAGTTTGTGCAGCAGCGCTACCAGAAGTAACAACATTCCGCGGAAAGACCGTTGGAAGGATCTGTTTCACACAGAATATGGATATATCGAAACTGACATAGTGGGGTGAAAAAATACATTTCCCTTCTATGTCAGTTTTCGTTATAATCAGTATGAAAGAACCGATAAAAATATATCGGTATAAACAGAACGATTAGAAAAGGATGGGTTCGATTATGAGTAAGATTACTGTGATTGGTGCAGGCAGCGTTGGCGCAACCATTGCGAACGATCTGATGATTCAGGGCACCGCTTCTGAAATCGTGCTGGTCGACATCAACAAGCAGAAGGCGTTCGGCGAGGCGCTGGACATCTATCAGGGGGCGCCATTCTGCTCTCCTGCCATCGTCCGCTCGGGCGACTATCAGGCAGCAGCGAACTCGGATATCGTGATTATCACCTCCGGTCTTCCGAGGAAGCCGGGTCAGACCAGACTCGAGCTGGCGCAGGTGAACGTCAACATCCTCAAGGATATTACCCCGCAGATTGTGCGCGTCGCGCCGAAGGCGATTTATATTCTTGTCTCCAACCCCGTGGACGTGCTGACCTACGTATTCCATAAGATTTCCGGTCTTCCGGAGCATCAGATCATCGGCTCCGGTACGATTCTCGATACCAGCCGCCTGCAGTCGGCGCTCGCCAAGCGCTTTTGCATCAGCCCGAAGAACGTGCACGCACATGTCTACGGCGAGCATGGCGATTCTTCGTTTGTGCCCTGGTCTCTGGTGCATATCGCAAACAATCACATTGACGAGTACAAGCAGCTTTCTCCCGACGGCGAGCGCATTACCTGGAAGGGTGCGGAGGAGTATGAGGCGATCGAGCAGTTTGTCAAAACCTCCGGCGGGCAGGTGATCAAGGCGAAGGGCGCGACGTTCTACGCGGTTGCGATGTCGGTCTGCCACCTGTGCAAGTGCGTTATGAGCACGGCGGGCACGGCGCTGACCGTTTCGACCATGATGCACGGCGAATACGGCGTGGACGATGTGTGTCTGTCGACGCTGGCGCTGGTCGACAACACCGGCGTGCGCGGCAAGATTCTCAACAAGCTCACCGACGAGGAGACTGCCCGCCTGCAAAACAGCGCGAACAAGCTCAAGGAAGTCATCCACCAGATCACATACTGAGGAGGGGTTTCGATGGAATACCGCATGGAGCATGATTCGATGGGCGAGGTCCGCGTTCCGGCGGACAAATACTGGGGCGCGCAGACCGAGCGAAGCCATGAAAATTTCCCGATCGGCGTGGGACTCGAGACGATGCCGCGCGAGATCACGCGGGCCTTCGGCGTTTTAAAGCTGGCCGCGGCCCGAGCGAACCATGCGCTACGGCCTGAAAAAATGACGCAGGAAAAGCTCTCTGCCATCGAGCAGGCCGCGACGGAAGTGATGGAAGGCAAGCTCTTCGAGCATTTTCCGCTCGTTGTCTGGCAGACCGGCTCCGGCACGCAGTCGAACATGAACGCCAACGAGGTCATTGCCAACCGCGGCAATGAAATCGCGGGCAAAAAGCTGCTGCATCCGAATGACGACATCAACATGTCCCAGTCGTCGAACGACACATTCCCGACCGCGATGCACATTGCGGCGGTGGAAGCGATCGAGGAGCAGGTTCTTCCCGCCATCGACAAGCTGACGGCGACCTTCCGGCGGCTGGAAGCGGAAAATGAAGATGTCGTCAAGTCCGGCCGGACACATTTGCAGGACGCGACGCCGATCAAATTTTCGCAGGAAATTTCCGGCTGGAGAAGCAGTCTGGAAAAGGACCGGCAGATGCTGCTGCTGGCGATGGACCCACTGCGCGAGCTGGCGCTCGGCGGTACGGCGGTCGGCACGGGACTCAACGCCCCCAAGGGCTTCGATACAGCCGTCGCGCGGGAAATCTCCAACATCACCGGACGCGAATTCCGCACGGCGGAAAATAAATTCCACGCGCTGACCTCCAAGGACGAGCTGGTCTTCGCGCACGGAGCGCTCAAAGCGCTGGCATGCGATATGATGAAGATCGCAAATGACGTGCGCTGGCTTGCCTCCGGTCCGAGAGACGGTCTGGGCGAGATCTTCATCCCCGAAAACGAGCCGGGCTCGTCCATCATGCCGGGCAAGGTCAACCCCACGCAGTGCGAGGCGGTGACGATGGTCGCCGTGCAGGTGATGGGCAACGATGTCGCCGTTTCCATGGCGGCAAGCCAGGGCAATTTCGAGCTGAACGTCTTCATGCCGGTCTGCATCTACAACTTCCTGCAATCGGCGCGGCTTCTGGCTGAGGCGATCGTGTCGTTCAATGACCGATGCGCCTGCGGCATCACGGCGAACCGCGAAAAAATGGCGCACAATCTTCATAACTCTCTGATGCTTGTGACGGCGCTCAACCCTTACATTGGCTATGAAAACGCCGCAAAGACGGCGAAGAAGGCTTACAAGGAAAATATCTCGCTGAAAGAGGCGTGCGTGGCGCTCGGCTTTTTGACGGAAGAAAAATTCGACGAGGTATTCCACCCGGAGAACATGGTTTAACCGGAGGCGACATATGACATTTTCATACTTTCCCGGCTGCACGCTCAAGACGAAGGGCGCGCGGCTGGACAGGTGCGCCCAATTGGCGGCAAAAGCGCTCGGATTTACACTTGAGGAGCTGCCCGAGTGGCAGTGCTGCGGCGCAGTATACCCGATGGCGCGCGATGAGGTTGCGACACGTCTTTCCTCGGTGCGCGCGCTGGTGCAGGCGAGGGACGATCATAGACCCCTTGTGACGCTCTGCTCGGCATGTCATCACGTGATCAAGCGCGTGAACGGCGACATGAAAAACGACCTGGATATCCGCACAAAGGTCAACAACTACTTACAGCTTGAAACCCCTTATGCCGGAGAAACCGAGGTGCTGCACTATCTTGAGGTCCTGCGCGACAAAATCGGCTGGGACGCGGTCAAAGCGGCAGTGAAAAAACCGCTGACAGGCAGGAAAATCGGCGCGTATTACGGCTGTTTGATTCTTCGCCCGAGCCGGGAAATGGGCTTTGACGACCCCGAGAATCCGACCATCTTAGAGGATTTCATCCGTGCGCTCGGCGCAGAGCCGGTCTATTACGCGCTGCGCAACGAGTGCTGCGGCGGCTATACGACGCTGGAAAACCGCGGTTTCGCGGCGAAGCAGGCGCAGAAGATCGCCGACAATGCGAAACACGCGGGCGCGGAGGTCTTAATTACCGCATGTCCGCTTTGCATGTACAATCTGTCTCAAAACACGGACGGGAGCGTTCCGGTCCGGTATTTCACGGAGCTTCTGGCTGAAGCGCTCGGCGCGGAGGAGGCGTAACATGGAACAGAATCTGTTAGACACCATTTCGCGCATCTCCGGCGTGAACCCGAGAAAATGCATGCGCTGCGGCAAGTGTACGGCATCGTGCCCCGCATTTGACGAAATGGACTATCATCCGCACCAGTTTGTCTCGATGGTCGAAAACGGACGGATCGACGAGCTGCTGCGCTCGCGCGGCATTTACCTGTGTCTGAGCTGCTTTGCCTGCGTGGAGCGCTGTCCGAGAAACGTCGAGCCGGCAAAGCTCATCGAAGCGGTGCGTCTGGCGGTGATCCGGCAGCAGGGAGAAAACCATCTGCCGGCAGAAAAGATTCCGCAGCTGCTCGACGATGAGCTTCCCCAGCAGGCGATTACCAGCGCGTTCCGGAAATACAAGCGGTAAAGGAGGCAGAACATGCAGAAAATTGGCGTTTTTGTCTGCCATTGCGGCACGAACATTGCTGCGACGGTGGACGTGGCAAGGGTCGCCGAAATGCTCGGGCGTGAACCGGGCGTGGTGTTCGCCACCGACTATCCCTATATGTGTTCCCAGACCGGGCAGCAGATGATTCAGGATAAAATTCGCGAGCTGGGGTTGACCGGCGTGGTGATCTGCTCCTGCTCACCGAGAATGCATGAGCAGACCTTCCGCAAAGCATGCGCAAAGGCGGGGCTCAACGACTACATGGTCGAAATCGCAAATATCCGCGAGCAATGCTCCTGGATTCACAAGGACCGGCAGGAGGCGACCGAAAAGGCAATCCTTCTGGGAAGAGCTGCGATTGCAAAGGTGCAGCTCAATGCGCCCTTAACCGCAGGCAGCAGCCCTGTGACAAAGCGGGCACTGGTCATCGGCGGCGGCATCGCGGGCATCCAGACGGCGCTCGATATCGCCGAGGCAGGCTTCGAGGTCGATATCGTCGAGAAGCAGCCGACCATCGGCGGCAAGATGACGCAGATCGATAAGACCTTCCCGACGCTCGATTGTGCGGCGTGTATCCTGACGCCAAAAATGGTCGACTGCGCACAGAATGATAAAATCCACATCTATGCCTATTCCGAGGTAGAACACGTGGGCGGCTTCGTCGGAAATTTCCATGTGAAAATCCGCCGCAAGGCGCGCTTTGTAAAAGAAGATGTCTGCACCGGCTGTGGGGCATGTACGGAAAAATGCCCGCAGAAGAAGGTGCCAAACGAGTTTAACCTGGGGCTCGATACCCGGCGCGCAATCTACATACCCTTTGCTCAGGCAGTGCCGAAGGTTGCGACGATTGACCCCGACTCCTGCAATATGCTCAAAAACGGCAAATGCGGCGTGTGCGCGAAGGTCTGCACGGCAGGCGCCATTGACTACAAGCAGAAAGACGAGATCGTCGAGCGCGAGTACGGCGCGATCGTCGCCGCAACAGGCTTTCAACCCATCGATCTTTCCCAGTTTGACGAGTTTGCCTATTCAAAATCTCCGGACGTTGTTTCAAGTCTGGAGTTTGAGCGGCTGATGAATGCGGCAGGTCCCACGGGCGGAACGCTGCTTCGTCCTTCGGACGGCGCGCATCCGAAGACGATTGTCTTTGTTCAGTGCGTCGGCTCCAGATGCTCTGATGCGCAGAAGGGAAAGAGCTACTGCTCGAAAATCTGCTGCATGTATACGGCAAAGCACGCGATGCTCTGCCGCGAAAAGTATCCGGATACGGATGTTTATGTGTTCTACATCGACGTGCGGACCCCCGGCAAGAACTTCGACGAATTTTACCGCAGAGCCGTCGAGGAATACGGCGTGCATTACATCAAGGGCATGGTCGGAAAGGTCGTGCCTGAAAACGGAAAGCTCAAGGTGCAGGCGTCGGACCTGCTGGATAACCGGCAGCTGCATATTGATGCCGATATGGTTGTGCTTGCTGCGGCAATCGAGCCGGACAAGTCTGCACGCTCGGTCGCGACGATGCTGACCGCGTCCATGGACACGAATGATTTCTTCACCGAGGCGCACCCGAAGCTCCGTCCGGTCGAAAGCCCGACGGCAGGTGTGTTCCTCTCCGGTACGTGCCAGGGACCGAAGGACATCCCCGAGACCGTGGCGCAGGCGTCCGCGGCAGCGGCAAAGGTCATTGGGCTTTTGTGCAAGGACAGCCTGACATGCAACCCGTGCGTGGCAGAACCGAATGAGCTGATGTGCAACGGCTGTTCGAACTGCGAAAAGGTCTGTCCCTACGGCGCGATTACCTACGCCGACAAGGAATTCCGCGGACCGAACCGGACAACGCTGATCCGGCGCGTGGCGCAGGTCAATCCGGCGGTCTGTCAGGGCTGCGGTGCGTGTACGGTCGCGTGCATGTCCGGCGCGATGGACCTCAAGGGCTTCTCCAACAAACAGATTCTCGCGGAGGTGGATGCAATATGCAGGTAAATTGGAAGCCGACGATTGTAGCGTTCTGCTGCAACTGGTGTTCGTATGCGGGCGCAGATCTGTCCGGCACCAACCGGCTGCAATATCCCGCGAATGTCAAGATCATCCGCATTCCGTGCTCGTGCCGCTTAAACCCCATGTTCATCCTCCGCGCGTTTCAGCGGGGCGCGGACGGCGTGATTCTCTGCGGCTGCCATCCGGGCGACTGCCACTACACGACTGGCAATTATTACGCCCGGCGGCGCATGACGCTGCTGTTTTCCATGCTGGACTTTCTCGGCGTGGAAAAAGAGCGCACGCGCGTGGAGTGGGTTTCTGCCGCCGAGGGCGCGAAGTTTGCCGCGACGATGAACGAGTTTGTCAAAACCATCACGGAGCTGGGCGAGAACCGCAGATTGGAGGACCTCAGATGCAAGGAGTAAAGGAAAAAGCCTTGGAGCTGCTCTCGTCCGGGAAAGCGCAGCGGGTGCTCGGCTGGAAAAAGGGCGAGTTTTTCTACGATCTGACGCCCGGCACGTTTGAAAGCGTGCAGGAGGTCGAACGGGAATTTGCGTACGGCGTGTTTGCTGGCGCGAACCTGTCCAAATACTGCATCGCAGAGAGCAAAAAAGACGGTGTGACGGCGGTATTCTTAAAACCGTGCGATACATACTCGTTTGTCCAGCTTCTCAAAGAGTATAAAATCAAACGGGAGAAGGTCTATATCGTCGGTGTGCAGTGCGGCGGTATGTGCGACATGGAACGCATCCGCGCGCGCGGCATTTCCGGCGTGACTGCCGTAGAAGAGGCAGGGGAGGACCTGCGCATTTCCACCATCTACGGTGAGGAAACGATGAAAAAGGCGGACGCATTGCTTTTAAAATGCGCGACCTGTAAGAGCAAAAAGCTTGTGATCTTTGACGAGCTGCTCGGCGATCAGGGGGAAGATTGTGCCGACTGCGGTCGATTTGAGGAGGTCGAGCGGCTGGAAGCGTTAAGCCCCGAAGAACGCTTTTCCTTCTGGCGCGGGAAGCTTTCCCGCTGCATCCGCTGCAACGCCTGCCGAAACGTCTGTCCGGCATGTACGTGCGAAACCTGCGTGTTTGACAATCATGACCTGGGGACCGACAACAAGGCTCCGGCGAGCGACTTCGAAGAAAACTTCTTCCATATCATCCGCGCGTTCCATGTGACCTCCCGCTGCACCGATTGCGGTGAATGCTCCCGGGTCTGTCCGCAGCACATTCCGCTGCATCTTCTCAACCGGAAGCTGATCCGCGATACAAACGAGCTTTACGGCGCCTATCAGGCGGGCGCGGATCTGGAAACAAAGCCGCCGCTGATGGATTACCGCACGGACGACTGTGAGCCGTCTGTGGTCTACGAGAGGGGAGGCGCGAAGGGATGAAAAAACTGCCGAAACAGAACCTCGACGATCTTTTCGCTGCCATCTCTGGGCAGCAGGCGCTTTATCTTCCGGTGGACGACGCTGCCGGTCAGGCACAGTTTACGCTGTGGCACGATGGCATGACGCTCTCCAGGCGGCACAATACCGTGCGCTCGGCAAAGGACCTCTTTTTCCCGCAGGTGGAAAATCTTGCCGGTTTCCGGCGCGAGGGGAAAGTAATTGAAATCTTTGAAACAAGAGACGAAACAAAGCCCTTTGCCGTCTTCGGCGTGCGTGCGTGCGACGCAAGAAGCTTCGAGCTTCTGGACCGGGTGTTTCTGAACGAGCCGGTCGACACGTTCTATGCCGCCCGGCGCGAGGCGGGAACGATCATCACCCTTGCCTGCGAAAGACCGGACGAAACCTGCTTCTGCAGCTGCTTCGGCATCGATCCGGCGCAGCCGGCGGGAGATGTTTCCTGCTGGATGGACGAAGCGAATCTTTACTGGCAGGCGAACACCGAAAAGGGAAGGGCGCTGACCGATTGCCTTTCCATGCTGGAGGACTGCGCGGACGACGCTGTGCGGGCGCAGCAGGAAAAAATCCATGGAATTCTGGATCGGCTGCCGCTTGCAAAGCTCGATCTGTCCGGCGTCGGCGCGGGGAAGACGAAGCAGCTGTTTGACCGCCCGGAATGGGCAAGCCTTTCGGAAAGCTGCCTCGGCTGCGGCACGTGTACCTTCGTGTGTCCGACGTGCCAGTGCTACGACGTGCAGGAGTTTGACACCGGCAAAACCGTCCGGCGCTTTCGCTGCTGGGACAGCTGCATGTACTCCGATTTTACGAAAATGTCGGCAGGGCAGCCCAGACCCACGCAGGTAGAACGCTTCCGGCAGCGGTTTTTGCATAAGCTGGTCTATTTCCCGGACAATAACGACGGTGTTTTCGGCTGCGTCGGCTGCGGCAGGTGTTTGCAGAAGTGTCCGATTCATATGAACATCGTCAAGGTCATCAAAACGTTGGGAGGCGGCGCGCATGAGAACTGATCCTTTGATTCCGAACCTTGCCGTCGTGACGGACATCCGTGTGGATACGCCGGACGTCAAGACCTTTCGCGTGGTGGGGGTAAACGGCAAAAAGCCCTTCGGGCATATCCCCGGGCAGTGCGCGATGCTCTCCGTTCCCGGTGTGGGCGAGGCGCTGTTTTCCATCACCTCCAGCCCCACGGAAAAAGACTTCGTGGAGTTCTCGATCAAAAAATGCGGCTGCGTGACCTCGTGGCTGCACGACATGGAGCCGGGACAGCAGATCACCCTCCGCGGACCCTACGGAAACGGCTTCCCGGTCGATACCGCATTTGCGGGCAGAGATTTGCTCTTCATTGCGGGCGGCATTGGACTGGCTCCCTTGCATTCAGTGATCAACTACTGCCGGCATTACCGAAGCCGCTACGGAAAAATCGACATCGTCTACGGCTCACGCTCGAAAGAAGACCTTGTCGACTACCCGGAAATCGAGTCCGTCTGGTATAAGGAGGACGGGATCAGCGTCCACCTGACCATCGACCGCGAGCAGCCGGATTGGGACGGGCATGTCGGCTTTGTGCCGAACTATGTCAGAGAGCTGGGCTTCACGACGGACAAAACAGTCGTGATGTGCGGACCTCCCGTCATGATCAAGTTTACCCTCGCGGCTCTGATGGAGCTGGGCTTTGCGCGCGAGCAGGTGTATACGACGATGGAGCTGAAAATGAAGTGCGCGCTCGGAAAGTGCGGCAGGTGCAACATCGGAAACAAATACGTCTGCAAGGACGGACCGGTCTTCCGGTTTGATCAGCTGGATGAACTTCCGGATGAGTACTGAACTGGCAAAAAGCAGGGGCTTTTTGCCAAAGGGGATGCGCCTCGACTGCGCGCATAATTTTGTCCTGTAGGGACAAAATTCAACACTTGCGAGGCGAGGCGTATTGTTCCGGTCGGCAAAGCCGCCGGATACAATGGATTTCCATTTTATTTCGCCCTGCGGGGCGAAACTCTACGAGGTTATTCCGAAGTGGAGAATTGGAAAGGAGAAACGCAATGGAACATATGGTGCATGTTTTTCTGTTCGGAAAAAAATATGAGGTGCCCGAGAGCCTGACCATCATGGAAGCGATGGAGTACGCGGGCTACCAGCTTGTGCGCGGCTGCGGCTGTCGCAACGGCTTCTGCGGCGCATGCGCGACGATCTACCGCATTGCGGGCGACCGCGAGCTTAAGGCGTGTCTGGCATGTTCGACAAAGGTCGAAAACAACATGTATGTGGCGACGCTGCCGTTTTTCCCGCTGGTCAAAGAGGTCTATGACATCGAAAAAGTCAAGCCGACCCAGCAAATCATGATGCAGCTCTACCCCGAGATCTATTCCTGCGTCGGCTGCAACGCCTGCACGAAGGCGTGCACGCAGGGGCTGAACGTCATGCAGTACATCGCCTACGCCCAGCGCGGGGAGTATGAAAAGTGCGCGGAGGAATCGTTCGACTGCGTCATGTGCGGCGTGTGCTCATCGCGGTGTCCCGCGGGTATTTCGCACCCGCAGGTCGCCATGCTGGCGCGCCGGCTCAACGGCAAATATCTCGCGCCGCACTGCGAGCATCTGGACGCGCGCGTGGCGGAAATCCGCGAAGGAAAATTCGAGGCGCTGCTGGAAAACCTGATGGGAAAGCCGCTGGAAGAGATGAAGGAGCTTTACAACCATCGCGAGATCGAAGCGTAAGGAGGAAGGAGCCATGTATACCGATCCGAAAATTCAGGAATCCATCCGCAAGGTCGAGGCGGCGCGGGCAGAAAACGTCAAGCTCAGCCCGGCGCGCATGAGCGCGGAGGAAAAGGAGAACCTGCTGAAAACCTTCCACCCTGACTATCGCGAAAACCAGTTTACCACGCTTCGCATCGGACCGAATAAGGGCGGCAAGGTGCCGCTGGAGCTGGCAGCGCTGCTGGAGGGAAAGCTCAGAGTCGAGCTTTCGCATCCGCATCTGGACGTGCCGGACTATGATGCGGACGTCCTGATCATCGGCGGCGGCGGTGCGGGCTGCGCGGCGGCGATTGAAGCGAATAACACAGGAGCAAAGGTCCTGCTTGCCACGAAGCTTCGCATGGGAGACGCCAACACCATGATGGCAGAAGGCGGCATTCAGGC
>DPCD01000187.1:13573-13845 GCA_003516765.1 Clostridiales bacterium
ATTCAGGCGGCGGACAAGCCGAACGACTCTCCGGCGCAGCATTTTCTGGACGCCTACGGCGGCGGGCATTTTGCCGCGCAGAAGGACCTGCTTTATAAGCTCGTCACCGAAGCGCCGGAGGCAATCCAGTGGCTATCCGACCTCGGCGTCGAGTTTGACAAGGCGCCGGACGGCACGATGATCACGACCCACGGCGGCGGCACGTCGAGAAAGCGCATGCACGCGGCAAAGGACTACTCGGGTGCGGAAATCATGCGCACGCTCCGCGACGA
>DPCD01000187.1:14059-14469 GCA_003516765.1 Clostridiales bacterium
ATGCGCACGCTCCGCGACGAGGTCCTGAACCGCAGCATTGAAGTTGTGGACTTCACGTCGGCAATCGAGCTGCTGCTGGACGAAACCGGGCGCTGCGCGGGCGCAGTCTTGCAGAACATGGAGACGAAGGAGATTCTCGTTGCGCGGGCGAAAACCGTCATCCTTGCCACCGGCGGCGCGGGGCGGCTTCACTATCAGGGCTTTCCGACGTCCAACCACTACGGCGCAACGGCAGACGGTCTGGTCCTCGGCTATCGCGCGGGCGCGAAGCTGTTATATCCGGATACGCTGCAATACCATCCCACGGGCGCAGCGTTCCCGGCGCAGATCTATGGCGCACTGGTGACGGAAAAGGTCCGCTCGGTCGGCGCGATGCTCATTAACGCCGAGGGCGAGGCGTTCATGAACCC
>DPCD01000187.1:14676-17820 GCA_003516765.1 Clostridiales bacterium
ATCATCAGAGAATGCTCCGCGCGCAAAAAAGGCGTCAGAACGCCGCTGGGAGACGCCGTGTGGCTCGATACGCCAATGATCGAGATCAAGGGCGGCAAAGGAACGATTGAAAAGCGGATTCCCGCGATGCTGCGCATGTTCGCAAAGCACGGTATTGATATTCGCACGGAGCCAATTCTGGTCTATCCGACGCTTCACTATCAGAACGGCGGCCTGCACATCACGCCGGACTGTCAGACGGATGTGGAGAACCTGTTTGCTGCGGGCGAGGTCGTGGGCGGTATCCACGGAAGAAACCGCCTGATGGGAAACAGCCTGCTCGACATTATCGTCTTCGGGCGAAACGCCGGGCGAAACGCGGGCGAAAAATCGAAGGCTGTTAAGCCAGGTACACTGACGCTGTCGCATGTGGCAGCGTTTGAGGAGGAGCGAAAGCAAGCGGGACTTCAGAACGAGATGCTCTCACCGCGTCTGCTGCCGGACTATACGAGAAAGAAAGATTGAGGAGAGAATTATGCAGCTTGCAGAACTTTTAGAGGCAATGATGATCGTCAGCTTCGGCATTTCGTGGCCCCTTTCCATTATCCGCTCCTACCGCAGCCGCTCAACGAAGGGCAAGAGCGTCCTGTTCAGCTTCTTCATCCTGTTTGGTTACATCTGCGGCATTTCGTCCAAGCTCATGACGCACAACCACAACCTTGCGTTCTATTTCTACATTCTCAACATCACCATGGTGACAATTGATATCTGCCTCTACTTCCGCAACCGGAAGCTGGAGAAGCAGACAGTATAAGAACCCGGTTCACGCAAAAACCCTCCCTGTTTTCAAAACAGGGAGGGTTTTTCTATGCAGGCGGTCAGCCGAGCGGACCGTCAAAGCAGTAGCCGAGGCTTTCCAAAAAAGCTGCCGAGCGGCGGACGTCTTTGGTAATCTGGTACGTATAGTATGTGGAGTAGCTGGAGGTGCGAGAACCTTCCGTGTCCGGCTGCGCTGCGGTGAAGCGGTCGATGGCGTCCTGCGTGGGCTTGAGCGTGAAGGAGACAGGGATGATAATGCTATTCAGATCGTCCTGCTTCGTCTGCGAGGCGACGTGGTCGATGCCAAGATCGGTGTCCAGAAGGTCCGGCAGGATGCAGTTCGTGTAGAAATCGAACGCCTCTTTGCCGGTCAGATAGCGCGGCAGCGGCGTTTCGCCGGAAGCGGCAGTGTACTCGTCTCCGATGGTGCATAGGGCGAAGAAACGCTCGTCCTGCGCAAATGCCTCGGGAATGGCGCTGCGCGAGAGAATCATGGACTCGGAGTTTACAACGTCGTCAAAGCGACTGACCAGACTGTCCGGATTTTCCAGCTGCGCCGGTTCGGCAGAGAGGCGATAGCCGTAGTTCCGGATGGTACCGTCTTTGAGATGGTAAGAGATGTAGGCGGAGGTGCGGTTTTCGTTGTTATCCACTTCATTGTTCCGGCGGCACTCAATGAGGAGCTCCTGGAACTGCGTGATAGACTCAAAGTCGGACGGATCGGAGGTAAGACCATAATAGGCGAGGTCAATATAGGAGATATCCTCTACATCCGGTACGCGGGAGTAAACCCCGAAAATATCGAGCCGCGCTGCCGTGCAGCCGAGCACCAGCACCAGACACACTGCGCCGAACCCAACCCATGTATTTGCCCCACGGAAGACGGCAAGCGTCTTCCTGAGCAGCATTTGCGCCAGAAAATAGCCGATTGCCGCGCCCAGCACCAGAAACAGCAGCGTTCTGCGGAAGGCGCGCGCGCCATAGAGCGTGCTCATCTGCAGCGAGCTCAGAACGAACGCAAAGACGATCGAGCAGCCGATGGTGAAGCAGTAGAGAAACACCGGGCGAAGGAATTTGACGGCGATCACGTCTCCGGAGCGCTCCATCTCGCGGCGGCGGAAGAGGACGAGCGCCAGCACAGCAAAGACCAGTCCGGCAGCTGCCATAGCGGCGAGATAACCCCAGTCGCCGAAGGTATAGCTGGAATAGTCGATGGTATGATCCGGCAGGAGGGCATACTGCGTGGAAAGACCGTAAGAGAGCACATAGTAGATCGGACTGAGCCGGTAGGCAAGGGGCGTGGCGCTCCAAACGGTCCACCAGTCGGTCATGCCGTAGACAAAGTTGATAAGCAGTCCCTTTACGGCGGAATACAAAAGTACAGCTGTGAAGTTGAGAATCACGTAGACCGCAGGCATGGCGGCAGGCTGCGCGACGATGATCGACAGCAGAACCGCGAAGCCGTAGAAGCAGAGGAAGCTCAGCGTGCTGACCCCAAAGAAGCTCAAGCAGGCGGCAGGCTGCGCGTAGCCGTGCATGGCGGTGATGAGAAAGGATATGAGCGCGATGATCGCATGCGCGCCGGTAGCCATCAAAAGCCCCACCGAGCAGTTTGTCACAAACAGCGCCTCGCGCCGCACGGGAAGGCTGGCGTAGAAGTACGAAGAAGTGGTCTTGAACAGCCAGGAGAAAAGCACCCACGCGGCGAGCAGCCCGATGATTGCCGACAGCACGACGGCTGCGTTGCAGGTATTGAGAATCGTTTCGCAGATCACGCCGAAGATGGAGTGGTAGCGCTCCGGGTTGTAATCGAAGGTCAGAAGCGTGCCCGGCAGGATAAACAGCCAAACCAGAAGATAGCAAGCCCACAGCGGCAGTGTCTTTCGCAGGCTGCGCTTGAAAATCGCGCTGTCAAAGCACGAGGTTTTTGACGTCATAGTTCACACCTCCCAGTTCGTAGATGAAAATTTCCTCTAAACTCAGCGGCAGCAAATCGCACAGCAGGGGATTGCACTGCTGAAGCAGCCCCGCAATCTCCCGCCGGTCGCCGCGGACGATCAGCGTCTGAATCCTGCCCGTCATGGACTGATGCAGAGTATTGAGTTCCGGCGGCAGCGGGCGATCGGTCACCAGCTGGACCTTCACGATGTTCTCCTGCAAATCAGAGAGCGAGCGCTCCAGAAGCATTCTGCCCTCGTGCAGCACACCCACATGGTCGCACACGTCTTCCAGCTCCCGCAGATTGTGGGACGAGACCAGAACCGTCATTCCCCGGGCGGCGACGTCCTCTAAAATGACGCTCCAGACCTGCTTGCGCATGACGGGGTCCAGCCCATCGACCGGCTC
>DPCD01000187.1:18066-20224 GCA_003516765.1 Clostridiales bacterium
AGCCAGAACGCCGCCTGTTTCTGCATGCCCTTGGAAAACCGGCGCAGCGGCTGCTTGACGTCGAGCGGAAAAATATCGCGCAGTGCGTCGAAGCGCGCATCGGAAAAATTGGGATACAAGCCCTTGTAAAACTGCCGCAGCTCGCGAATTGTTGTGCCCGCGTGGCAGCTCAAATCGTCCGGGATACAGGCGATATGCGCCTTGACGGACGGATTTTCAAAGACCGGCGCGCCGCCGACCAGAACCTCGCCGGAATCGGGATAGTAGACGCCTGTCAGGTGGCGGATGATCGTGGATTTGCCTGCGCCGTTGGGACCGACCAGACCGTAGACCGATGCCTGGGGGACCGTCATATTCAGCTCCTGCAGCGCCGTGAAGCCGTCAAAGCGTTTGGTAAGACCCTTGATTTCAATCATGCTTCTTCCTCCTTTGTGGGAATCTGCGCGAGAAGCTCCTCGCGCGTCGCGCCGAGCGCCATTGCCTGCTGTGACAGCGAGCGGATCTTCGAGAAAAGCTCCTGCTTTTTCTGCTCCTGCAGAGGGCGCGCCTCGGCGGCAAACGAGCCCTTGCCGGGGACGCTGATGAGATAGCCGTCCGCTTCCAACTCCCGGTAAGCTCTCTGGATGGTGTTCGGGTTGATGGACAAGGAACCGGCAAGCTCGCGCACAGACGGAAGTTTATCGCCCGGTGCAATGACGCCGGACAGAATCAGACGCTTGCACTCCTGCTTGAGCTGCTCATAAATCGGCAGCGGGTCGCGGTAGTCCAGATGGAACGTAGGAAGCCCTCCCTTCGACTGTATTATTTGTTCTAGTACACTTATAGCACACGGGGCAAAAAAAGTCAACGCCCATAAGAAATTCTTAAGAATTTCCGATGGACGCTGCCTTCGCACGGAAAAAAGCCTCCCCGAAAGCTTGCTTCCGGGGAGGCGGGAATATTACATGTCGAACGGCTCCATGCTCAGAACGGGATGACCCTTCTCAGTCAGGAAGTTCAGCAGCTCTTCGGGATCGCCCGAACCGCAGGTGGTCTCGTCAGCGACCATGTCGGCAAAGTTCTCAATGCCGTACAGATCCTTCGCGGTCTCGTTGATCTTGTCGCGGATCTGCTCCTTCAGCTCGCTCGGGAGCCAGACCAGACGGGCAAGACCGCCCTCAGCCTTCAGGAACTTATGGGAGGCAATATAGTGCTTGCCGTGGCCCATGAAGCCCGGAGTCTGGACGCCGCCGCCGGTCATGGAAGCCATTTCGGAGAAGGTCATGCCGAGCGGGGTCATGCCGGCGAATTCACGGCAGGTGATGACAACGCCCATGGAGACGGGCTCGATGCCGCAGATGCACTCGAAGCAGCCGCAGGAGGTCATCGGATCCTCGAGCAGGGAGTACAGCGTGACATGCTCGAGCGCGCCGTGGGAGTACTCGGCGACAGCCTCGTCAACATCTTCGTAACGACCGGTGCGCTCATCGATGCAGCGCTCCTTGGTGACAACCTGGCACGGACCCTGCGGGTCGAGTTCGTTGGTTGCCTTTGCGTCCAGCCACGACACAGCGCCGCAAAGACCGAGACGTTCGGGGGTGACGATGCAGACGTGGCTCGGGGAGAACGCCTGGCACATGATGCAGGAATAGAAGACGGGCACGGACTCGTCGGTCATGGACTTCAGGCGCTCGTCGCGCTTGTCGAAGACCTCGTTGGCGTGCTTGCGGAGCGCCGCGTTGGGCTCGTCGCCGACAACAATCTTAACCTGGCACTTGTCGACAACGGTGTCGAACTCGGACTTGATCTTGGCGTAGAGCACTTCGCCGATGTGCTTGAACTTGAAGCCAGCCTCGTAGTCAGCCTTGCTGATACGGACACGGATCATGTCGCGCTGGCCGGTGTGCATCAGGCCCTCGACGCAGTTGAGGAACTGGTGGATCTTACGCTCGAAGACGGGCTCGAAGTCGGGCTGCATAGCCTTGCCGGCAACCTCGACGGTGTAGCTCATGGAAATCTTGGAGCCGACCGGAATCTCGTCGATCTCGGGACCCTCGACGATGATCTTGTGATCCTCGA
Source organism: Clostridiales bacterium (assembly GCA_003516765.1). Lineage (GTDB taxonomy): Bacteria > Bacillota > Clostridia > Oscillospirales > Oscillospiraceae > CAG-170. The sequence goes on from DPCD01000187.1 coordinate 20,125, forward strand.
CCTCGGAAGCTTCCTTGGTGGTAACCAGCTCGAAGCAGTCCTTACGGGAGCCGTCGATTTCGACCTGCATATCGCCCTTACGGATGATTTCGCCTTCGAA
>DPCD01000187.1:20467-22516 GCA_003516765.1 Clostridiales bacterium
TCGATGGAGGTGTCGATCCAGTCCTTGGTATCATCATAGATGATCAGGGACTTCGGAACTGCCCACATATCGTCGTGGTCGTTGGTGATGACCGGGAAGCCGAGCTTGATGGCGCCGGCGCCGCAGGCGACGGTGATGTCGGGAACGGGCTTATAAGCGTTGACGAACGCATTGATGCGGTCGAAGGTGTACTTGTGGAAGCCGTCGCAGTCGCCGGGCTGGACGTTACCAAAGATCATGGCAGCGCGGACAACCAGGGAGATGACGTGACCGACGGACCAGATCTCTTCGCCGACGGGAACGACACGGACGGGGAAGCCCATGGAAAGACCAGCTTCGACAGCCTGCTCGATGATGCCGCCGATCAGGAAGACGAAGATACCGCGGGACTGATAGCCCTTGATGGTCTCGACTGCTTCTTCGGTGGAGGGAGCCGGTCCAATGATGACGACGAAGCCGGGGATATCGCCGGTAACCAGAGGAACACCGAGCTCACGGACTTCTGCGTCGACGAAGTGACCATGATAGTTGGTGCCTTCGTACGGAGCGTCGGTCTTGACGTATTTGCAAGCCTCGATCATTTCAGCCGCGATGGCAGTGCCGACGCCGGACTGGAAGATGGAGTTGGTGCGCGGCTCACGGAGCATCATTGCCTTGACATCGGCAAGGGTGTCCTGCAGCTCGCCGACGGTCGTGACCTTCTTGCCGATGTATGCATAGATACATGCCAGGCAGTACGCGGTCGAGGGCATGGTCAGGGGGGCGTCGCGGCCGACTTCGGCAACGATCTTGTTAACTTCTTCTTCGGCCTTGGCGAACATCTGGTCAGAGCCGTTGAAGACGCGTTCAAACAATGTCTTCATTGTTGTTATTCATTCCTTTCAGATTCATTCTTGGTCGATTCTTGCCTTGATGGCGCGGATCTCCTCCAGCGCCTGCGGGCTGCAATCGTAGGGAGAAAGGCCTTTGCGGTCGGCGTCGATGACGTCGGAGTTGTAGCTGATAAAGCCGAGCAGGTCGTCCGCCGGAATGCGGCTGCGGATGAACGCACGGTCGGAGTCGTCGCGGATTTTGTTGGCCACAACGCGCACCTTGGTGATGCCGATGTCCTTTGCAAGGGACTTGATGCGCTCGTAGGTCTGCACGCTTCTTGCGCCGGGCTCGATGACGACGATGAACTGATCCATCATGCTCGCCGTGCCGCGGCCGAGGTGCTCGAGACCTGCCTCCATGTCCATGATGACCACATCGTCCTTGCGGAAGACGAGGTTGGACAAAATCGCCTTGAGCATCACGTGCTCGGGGCAGACGCAGCCGGTTCCGCCGGTATCGACCGTACCCATGACGAGAAGCTTGACACCGTTGATGTCCTTGGCGAGCTTTTCGGGGAGGTCGGAGACCTCAGGGTTGAGCTTATAGAAGCTGTTCTGGTCGTTGGCGCCGGTGCGCTCCTTGGCGAGCTGTTTCATTTTGGAGACAGGGACGATGGCGTTGACCTCTTCTTCCGAGAGACCGAGCGCCAGACCCAGATTGGCGTCAGGGTCGACGTCGGCAGCGAGAACCGTCCTGCCTTCGTCGGCGTAGAGTCTTGCAAGAGTGGACGAAAGCGTGGTCTTGCCGACGCCGCCCTTGCCGGTGATAGCTACTTTCATATGGTAAAGACCTTCTAAACTCTAAAATGTATCAGATGCCCAGAGCTGCACGCTTTGCTTCGATGGACTCGATCATGCGGTCGCCCAGCTTGTCGATATCCTTTTCAACGACGAAGTGCGCTTCGACCCACTCCTGGCAGCCGCCTTCGGTACCCTGCAGAAGAGCGGTAACTTCGCTCGAACCCTTGGAGTACGGATCGACGCCGAGGTAGGTCTCGATGCCGGTTGCCACGACATAGTTGCCGATGGAAACAGCCTTTTCGGACATCCATTCCGGTGCGCAGCCGCAGAGCGGAATCTGAGAAATGTTGATGCCCCAGTCCTTTGCCAGATCGGCAGCCAGGACCATCATACGGGAAATGTCGACGCAGGAGCCCATGTGCAGGATCGGGGGAAT
>DPCD01000122.1 GCA_003516765.1 Clostridiales bacterium
GCATAGCTAAAGCTTTTTGGAACCACCGGCATTGCCGGTGGTTTTCTTTATACAGTAAAAAAGAAGGATGGAGCAATTGCCCATCCTTCTTTTATGTAAACATAAACTCAGTATTCGATTTCCTGATTTGCCGGCGTCTCCAGCAGTTCGGGGTTTTCCAGAAGCTTTCTCAGCAGCTTGATTGTCTTGGAGTAATAGTAGCCGTCGGCAAGGCGCTCGTCGATCGTGAGTCCCAGATCCAGCATCTCGTGCATCTCGTAGCTGCCGTCGGGCTGGAAAACCGGGCGCAGCGATTTTTCACCGATGATGCAGAACACCGAGCAGGTGCCCCAGTTTGTCAGGTGATGGTAGCCGCTGTGCAGCTTGATCGAGCCGAGGTTCGAAATGACGACTGTGCAGTAGTAGGGGTCCGTCTCAATGATCGACGCAGGAATCCAGCCGTGAACGTCGAGCCGCGTGAGAATCCAGACGATGAATTTACCCAGCCAGCGCGGCATGCGGTTGAAGATGTCCATGAAGTCCGTCGAGGTATCGGTCTTCGTCATGTCCTTGCAGTCCATGATCTGATGGCGCAGGTCCTCGTGGATGGTATCCAACGTCGATTCATCTTTTCCACGCACCACGGCAAGCGCCTCTGCTGCCTCGTCTGCGAACTGCTTCTTGACGACGAATGACGCCGACACGCCGTTTCTCTGATAGAAGTTCTTGTTGGCGATGAAGCGGTTCATTTTCGGGCGCAGCGTGATGGTTTTGATCAGCGCGGCGACGATGATGTGGAACATCGTATAGGGGAAGTCGACGCTCTGCGCATTCTTCTTCTGCAGATACGCATTCATGTTGGTCAGATCGATGGTTTCGGAGATGTAGGCTTCATTGTCGCAGCGATTGGGATAGATGATCGGCGTAATGAAGTGCATGCCGTCCAGGTTGCGCAGCAGCACACCGTCCTTGCGGTCGCCGCGGCGGCGCTTTGTGGTTTTTTCCATATTCTTTTCACACACCTTTTTCTTGTTCTGACGAAAATCGCCAGTCGACCTCTATAGAATACCAAATATGGACCGGAAATGCAAGTATTCCTCCAATATTCCGTATTTTCTGGTCTCTGTGCAAAATGCACAAAATGGCAGGGGCGTTTTTCGACTTCTTTCAGGGATTTAACACTTGACATCAGTAAAGTACGCGATTATAATGGGCACATCAAAAACGAAGGGGGCGCACGAGATGAAGCGTTTTGCCATGGCTCAGATGAATCAGTCGAACCGTACCGATGCTGCTGCGTGCGCACCGGCTTGCTCTTGTGCCTGCAAAGCATCCGCAACCCTCAACATCTGCCTGGACGCTGCCATTCTGGCTGTGTCCATTTTTCTTTGCCTGATTATGAACCTTACTGTACTGGTATGGCTTGCAGCGCTTGTAATTCTTGTACTTGCGGTACGCATTATGAAGCAATTGAATATGGCAGAAAGCAGAAATGCGGCGGATGGTTCCATGACAGCATGTGCACTGGCATAGGGACGATCAAGATTGAGCGGCTTTGCTTTTTGCAGAGCCGCTATTGTTTTGACTGCACTTCGCTTTTGTAAGCTTGATTTCATGCTGTAGAAAAGAAGATACAGCTGAAAAATAAATCGCAAATGAGGTAAGAAATGATGAAGAACATGAAAAAGTTATTCTGCTTTGCTCTGGCGGTTGTCATGCTGCTGAGCGTGATGGCAGGCTGCGGCGCGAAGACCGAGACCGGCACCGCTGCTTCCGAGACCACTGAAAGCGCCTCCTCCGAGACCGCTTCCACCGAATCCGGCGAGACCGCTGCAACCGACGGTGAAATCACCATCGCGTTTATCGGCAACACCACCGGCGACTATGCACAGTACGGCATCCCCGTCCGCAATGCTGTTATGATGTACTTCGACCAGCTGAATGCTGCCGGCGGCATCAACGGCAAGAAGGTCGTCGTCAAGGAATATGACGACAAGGGCGACGGCGTTGAGGCTGTCAACGCTTACAACCTTGCCAAGGAAAATGGCATCACCGCCGTCATCGGCTCCGTTCTGACCGGCGCGACCATCGCTCTGGCTGATGCGACCTATGAAGACAACATGCCGCAGATCACCGCTTCCGCGACCGCAACTGGCGTTACCGTCATGGAAGATACCGGCGAGGTCCGCACGAATGTGTTCCGCGCCTGCTTCATCGATCCGTTCCAGGGTCAGAAAATGGCAGACTACGCCGTTGAAAAGCTCGGCGCAAAGACCGCTGCAATCTTCTACGAGACCGGCAGCGACTACTCCGAGGGTCTGAAGAATGCGTTCGTCGTCGAGGCAGAGCGCATGGGTCTTGAAATTGTCGACTCCGAGGCATTTGCCACCGGCGACAAGGACTTCAAGGCACAGATGACCAACATCGCTTCCAAGAACCCCGACGTTGTCTTCTGCCCGATTTACTACGGTGAGGCTGGTCTGGCTGTCCAGGCGGCTCGTCAGGCAGGCTGCACCTCCACCTTCCTCGGCGGCGATGGCTTCGGCTCTGTCAAGGATTATGCTTCCGCAGACGAGCTTGAAGGCACGGTCTACTGCTCCGGCTATGCGCCCGGCACCGAGGATGTGGCACAGTTCGAAAAGGACTACTGCGAGACCTTCGACGTGGAAGAAGTCCCCAACATGTTTGCGCCTCTGGCTTATGATGCTTCCATGATCATGGCTTATGGTCTGAAGGCTGCGGAAGATGCAGGTCTTACCGCCGGCACCGACGAGTACAAGCAGGCTGTCATCGACGCCATCAAGACCATGGACGGCGTGAAGGGCATCACCGGCTCGTATTCCTTCGACTCCGACAATAACCCCATCAAGTCCGTTGCGATCATCGGACTGACCGGCGGCGAAGAAGTCTTCAAGGAAATGTTCTAAGGATCACCTGATTCCAACAGAGATTTCCAAAACATAACCCGGCGCGGTTTTTGGGGAGGGGAGCTTCGGCTCCCCACCCGAAAACCGTTTTCCGGACGTCCGATGGGTGCTCCCAGCTTGTGGAAGCAGCCATCGGATGTCCGAAAGAAGAAAGAAAGGAAAGAAAGCTCATGAGTTTGTTTGTTTCCCAGCTGTTTAACGGCTTGCAGACAGGTTCGGTGTATGCGCTTGTGGCACTGGGCTACAGCATGGTCTATGGTATCATCCTGCTTCTGAACTTTGCCCACGGCGATATCAT